>JANQFN010000288.1 GCA_028277825.1 Desulfarculaceae bacterium | reverse complement strand
GAAGGGAACGGGCCGGGTGGCGTGACCGCGCGCGCCCAGGGGGATTGGCGCCGTGACGGCGGCGGCCGGGGTGTATTCGCGCCCGGGGAGTTCAAATAGTGCGCTCCCCAAAGGCAGGGCTGAACTGGGACGCGCCTTTGACCGGAGCGCCGCACTTCAGCCTGCGGGAATTGACCCGTTCGGACACGGCTCGCCGCTATGGCCTGCCCAACCGGCCCGGCCCAGCGGCGCTGTTGCGCCTGGTGCGTCTGGCCCGTGAGGTGTTGCAACCGCTTCGGCGGCGCTTCGGGCCCCTGGCGGTGACCAGCGGTTTCCGCTCGCCGGAGTTGAACTGGCATGTGTCTCTCACCCGCCACAGCCGCCATTGCCGTGGCGAGGCGGCGGACATTAAACCCTTGCGCGGCGGGGTGCGGACGCTGGATTTGGCGGCCTTTGCCTATGAGCATCTGCCCTGCCATGAAATAATCCTCTACCACCCTCCCCAAGGGTGGCTGCACCTGTCCCAGCGCGGCCTCAAGCGCCCGGGCCGCAGGTTGATGGTGCAGGCGCGGGGAAGGAAACCGGCGGCGGTCAGCCCGGCTGAGTTGCTTCGCCGGTACGGCGGCGTTTAGGACAACAAGGAAAACCCAGCATGAAATTGGTCGACACCCACGCCCATCTGGATCTGCTCAAGGACGCCAACGGAGCCTTTTTGCGCGCCCAGGAAGCCGGAGTGGGCCAGATCGTCACCATCGGCATCGATCTGGACTCCTCCCGCCTGGCTGCGCAGTATTCCCGCGACATGCGCGGCGTATTCTGCACCGTGGGCCTGCACCCGCACGACGCTTCCAAGTCCCGCCCCGAACTGTGGGCCGAGATGAAGCTCTTGGCGCTCACTACTCCGGCGGTGGCCATCGGCGAGTGCGGTCTGGACTTTTACCGGGATCACTCTCCCCGCCACCAGCAAAGGGACACCTTCATGCAGCATGTGGACCTGGCCCTGGATCTGGGGCTGCCCCTGGTGATACATGACCGCGACGCCCACGAAGAGGTGTTGCGCATATTGCAGGACAAGGGTGCTGAGCGGGTGGGCGGGGTGATGCACTGCTTCTCGGGCAATCTGGACCTGGCCCAGGAACTGGTCAAGATGGGCTTTTTCCTGGGTATCACCGGCGTGATCACCTACAAGCAGGCCAAGGAACTTCGCGCCGTCGTCAAGCAGATTTCCCTAAACAAGCTGCTCATCGAGACCGACTGCCCTTACCTCAGCCCGGTGCCCTTTCGGGGCAAACCCAACGAGCCGGCCTATGTGGTACACACCAACCAGGCCCTGGCCAAGGCCCTGGGACTGCCGCCCGAAGAAGTTGCCGCGGCCACCACGGACAATGCCCGCCGCCTGTTCGGCCTGCCCTACATTGATGCCTGAAAGCGGCCTTTATCGTCTGCGCCCCGGACGCAGCCTCTTGTTGGCCTCGGCCTCACCCCGGCGGCGGGAGATGCTTGAGCGGGTGGGGCTGAATTTCGTGGTGCGCCCCGCCGAGGTGGACGAAAGCCTCCTGCCCGCTGAACCGGCCAGTGAGGCCGCCCAGCGCCTGGCGGCTCTCAAGGCCCGGGCCGCCGAGACGAAGGCGAACCAGGCGGTCCTGGCCGCCGACACCCTGGTGGCCTTGGGCAGCGAGATTTTGGGCAAACCGGCCGGCCCCGAAGAGGCCGGGGCAATGCTCCGGATGCTGTCCGGCCAAGAACACCAGGTGGTCACCGGCTACTGCCTGCGGGACGCTGACAGCCAGACTCTGGGGCTGGGCTTAAGCCGGGTGCGCTTCAGAGACCTGCGCCCGGATGAGATCGAGGCCTATGTGGCCAGCGGCGAGCCCCTGGACAAGGCCGGAGCCTATGCCATCCAGGGTATGGGCGCCGCCCTGGTCAAGGAGGTCTCGGGCAGCTACACCAACGTAGTGGGGCTCCCCCTGGCCGCGGTGCTGGAGCTTATGCTGCAAAGAGACTTGATCCAACCGGTGGAGTGAGTCAAGTGAGCATCGCCGAAAACCTGGCCATAGTGAACCGGCGCATCGCCGAGGCCGCGCTCCAGGCGGGCCGCCAGCCAGAGGAGGTCACCCTGGTGGCGGTATCCAAGACCCACGGTGCCGACATGGTGGCCCAGGCCTATGCCGCCGGGCAGGCGGTGTTCGGCGAAAACTACGTGCAGGAATCCCGGGACAAAATCCCGGCCGTGGGCCCCGGCCCGGCCTGGCATTTCATCGGTCATTTACAGAGCAACAAGGCGCGCCTGGCCGCGGAGCTATACGACGTGGTGCAGAGCGTGGACCGGCTCAAGCTGGCCAAGGGTTTGTCCCGCCGCGCTCTGGAACTTGATAAAACCCTGGGCGTGCTATTGCAAGTCAACGTGGGCGGCGAAGCGCAAAAGTCCGGCTGCGCGCCCGAAGACGCCCCGGCCCTGGCCCAGGCCGTGGCCGATTTGGAAGGCCTGGACCTGATGGGCCTGATGACCATGCCCCCGTTTTTTGACGACCCCCAGCGGGCCCGCCCCCTGTTCGCCCAACTCAGGGAGTTGGCCCTCCAACTGGGCCCTGACCTGCCGGCTGGCAGCATGCGGCATTTGTCCATGGGCATGAGCGGCGACTTCGAGGCGGCCATCGTCGAAGGCGCCACCCTGGTGCGTGTGGGCACCGCCATATTCGGCGAAAGGGGTTACGGTTAAAAGCCTTGGAGTTGGTTCCTGCTGAAGCCAAAAAAGAGGTAAGTAAGGGAAAGCCAATTCTTCCGGGAAAAAACGTCTAGGGATAAAGGGGAGAAATCCAGCAATAGCCGTCATCGCGAGGAGCGGCGGCTCAGCGGGCAGCTAATAGAGGACCCCAACCCCGCCGCGACGTGGCGATCTTCCGTTTCCCATTGTCTCCCATACGCACAAATGACCACTAATCTTTAGATCATTAGTCAGAACCATTAATTTTTTCCCTTCACAACCAGCCAGACCACATATGCCGACAGACATTCTGGGTGACCTACGCCGATACGATTTGCAAACCGCACAAATAAATCAAGGCGCCCACATAATGCAGACGTCCTTCTTCTCTTAACTGCTCTTATGCTTCTCTTCCCGCCGCTCCCTACCCCGCCCGCTGGCGAGCGATCTCGAACAACAACACTCCGGCGGCCACCGAGGCGTTGAGGCTCTCCACGCCAGGGGTCAG
>JANQFN010000294.1 GCA_028277825.1 Desulfarculaceae bacterium | reverse complement strand
GCCGCCTGTATGACATGTACGGTCATGAGGGCTTAAAGCATTCCGGCTTCCAGGGATTTTCCGGCACCGGCGACATCTTCAGCGCCTTTTCCGACATCTTCGAGGGTCTGTTCGGCTTTGGCGGCGCGGCCAACCACAACGGACCACGCCAGGGACGCGACCTGCGCTATGACCTGGAGATGAGCCTGGAACAGATGGCCCAGGGTTTCACCGCCCAGATCCAGGTGGGGCGCGAGGTGGCCTGCGAGATCTGCGGGGGCAGCGGCGCCGCCGAGGGTGCGGCGCCCGAGGTATGCGCCACCTGCGGCGGCCAGGGCCAAGTGGCCCGGGCCCAGGGCCTTTTCCGGGTGGTGACCTCCTGCCCCGAGTGCCGGGGCGAGGGCGAGATAATCAGCGACCCCTGCGGCGATTGCCACGGCCGGGGCCGCTCCTACGAACAAAAGGAGCTTTCGGTGCAGGTGCCCGCGGGTATCGCCCACGGCCAGCGCCTGCGCATGCGCGGCGAGGGCGAGGGCGGCCAAAAAGGCAGCCCCCCCGGCGACCTCTACGTGGTGGCCCACCAGGAGCCTCATGAGATATTCGAGCGCCAGCACGACGACCTCTACCGCCGCCTGGAGGTGAGCATGGTCCAGGCCGCCTTGGGCCGCAACGTGGCGGTGGGGACCCTGATCGACGGCGACCAGCCCCTGGACATCCCTTCGGGCACCGACACCGGTGAAATGATTCGCATGAAGGGCCTGGGCATGCCCCGGCTCCGGGGTTCCAAGCGGGGCGACATGTACGTGCAGCTTATGGTCAAGACGCCGGCCAAGATGAGCAAACAGCAGCGCGAGCTGTTGGAGGAGTTCGAATCCCTGGGCGACAAGACCGCCGCGCCGGAACCGGTTCCCGAGCCGGCCGCCCAGGGCAAGAAGAAAAAGCGGCTCTTCGGGCGCGGCTGAGCCGGGTAGAAAAGACGGGGGAAGCATGGGCCTGAGCCACGTTGATGAAAAAGGCGCCGCCCGCATGGTGGACGTGGGTGACAAGGCCGTGACCAAGCGCATGGCCCGGGCCC
Organism: Desulfarculaceae bacterium; assembly: GCA_028277825.1. GTDB lineage: Bacteria > Desulfobacterota > Desulfarculia > Desulfarculales > Desulfarculaceae > Desulfoferula. The sequence continues at coordinate 3,070 of JANQFN010000294.1, read as the reverse complement.
GGGCCCGGGTAAGCCTGGCACCCAGCACCCTGGAGTTGATCACCAGCCAAGGCCTGCCCAAGGGCGACGCCCTGGCCGTGGCCCGGGTGGCCGGCATCATGGCCGCCAAAAAAACCCCGGAGTTGATCCCCCTGTGCCACCCCCTGCCCATCAGCCAGGCCAAAATAGAGTTCACCCCCGAAGCTGACGGGGTACTGATAGAAGCGCAGGTATCCACCACCGCGCCCACCGGCGTGGAGATGGAGGCCCTGACCGCGGCCTCGGTGGCCGCTCTCACCCTCTATGACATGATCAAGGGCGTGCAGCGCGACGCGGCCATCAGCGGGGTTTGGCTGGTGGAAAAAAGCGGCGGCAAAAGCGGCCATTACTTGCGAGAAGAATAGGAGCCCCCTCCCTTTACACAACGCCGGGTGCGTGCTAGATTTACCCGCTATCTTCTTCAGCCCGCGGAGCAGGAGTAGCCAACATGGACGAGGAAAAGCTCGAAGCCTTTCGCCAGCTTTTGCAGGAAAAACTGGACGGCCTGTTAAAAGAGGCCGAGCGCACCGTGGCGGGCATGACCGATGCCAAGGAAGCCTTTCCCGACCCCACTGACCGCGCGGCCATGGAGTCGGACAGGAACTTCCTGCTCAGGATACGCGACCGCGAGCGCAAGCTGATCAGCAAGATCCGCGAGGCCCTGGAGCGCATCGACGAGGGTGAATACGGCATTTGCGAATCATGTGGCGTGGACATCAGCGACAAACGCCTCACGGCGCGTCCGGTCACCACCCTTTGCATCGACTGCAAGAAACGCCAAGAGGCCAGCGAAAAGGCCCGCGGCAAATAGCGCCCTCTAAAACCTATCCGGCCGGCCTTGCAGGGGTGGTCTTCACTGCAGGGCGGCGGTCCCGGCCCGGACTTGCCGCCAAGGCCGGGCGGCACTGGCGATCACAATTATATTCAGTGGGTTGCCATACTAACCCTATCACGTTTATCATGGTAAAGTTTAAACTTGGACCCGGCACCGCCAGCCGTCGGCAGACAGGGGCGCCCAAGGTGTGGGCTCCCAGATGGTCACAGCGGAAGCACCGGTCCGCAGCCGAGGCGGATGGCATTTTGCCTCGCTGGATTCCAACGGCACGCTGGTTGGCGAAGCCGGACAGCCGACGTTTGTGATAAATCCGGGTTAGGTTATGTTCCAAAAGCGGCTGAAGTTTTTCCGATCCATCCTCTACCTGGGCGATTTGGCCCTGGTGGCAGCATGTTGGTTCGCGGCCTACTTCGTCCGCTTTTATCTGCCCGTGCTCCCGGTGACCAAGGGCATCCCCCGCCTGGGCCTCTACGTAATGCTGCTGCTTTTGGTGGTGGCGGTGTTCGCCGTGGCCCTGCAGGCCACCGGCCTCTACCGCCGGCCTTGGGCCGGCGTGGGCCGCGCCTGGTGGCCGGTGCTGCGGGCGGTCACCGTGGGCGTGGTGATGGCGGTCACCTTCACCTGGTTCCTGCAACCCTACGAATTCAGCCGCCTGGTCTTTTTGCATTTCTACCTTTTCACCTTTGCCGCCCTGATGATCTTCCGCCCGCTGCTGGTGCGCTACTGGCGCCGGGCCTATCCTGAAAACGCCGGCGAACGGGTCTTGATCGTGGGCGTGGAGGAGTTGGGGCGTCAGGTGGCGGACAACATCAAAAAGAACCCGGTGCTGGGCCTGGGCATCGTGGGCTTTTTGTCCCGCTCGGTGGACCGGGTGGGCGGCAAGGTGGCCGGCGCCCCGGTGCTGGGCACCTATGACCAGATCGCCGACATCATAGAGCGGCGCCAGGTGCAGGTGGTGATCATCGCTTTGCCCCTGGAGGCCCACGAGCGCCTGCCCGATATCCTGGCCCTGCTGGATGAGGAAATGGTGGATGTGCGCATCGTGCCCGACCTGTACCGCTTCATGAGCCTCAGGGGCACGGTGGAGCAGTTCGAGGGCATGCCCATCATCGGCCTGCGCTCCAGCCCCATGGAGGGCTGGCCCCGGGTGATCAAACGCCTGTTGGACTTCGTGGGCTCTGGCCTGGGCCTGATCCTGACCTCACCTTTGATGCTGGCCATTGCCGTGGCCGTCAAGCTCTCCTCGCCGGGTCCGGTGTTTTTCAGGCAGCGGCGCATGGGCTTAGACGGGCGGGTGTTTGACATGCTCAAATTCCGCACCATGCGCGAGGACGCCGAGGCCCAGACCGGGCCGGTGTGGGCCTCGGCCGACGATCCCCGCCGCACCCGGGTGGGCGCCTGCCTCAGGCGCATCAGCCTGGACGAGCTGCCCCAGTTCATAAACGTGTTCAAAGGCGAGATGAGCCTGGTGGGGCCCCGGCCCGAGCGGCCTGAGTTCATCGCCGAGTTTAGGAAAAAGGTGCCGGGCTACATGCTCAGGCACATGATGAAGGCGGGCATCACCGGCTGGGCCCAGATCAACGGCTGGCGGGGCAACACCGACCTGGGAAAGCGCATCGAATACGACCTGTACTATATCGAAAACTGGTCCCTGGGCCTGGATCTCAAGATCCTGGCCCAGACCCCGTTTAAGGGGCTCATGCACCCCCACGCCTATTAGGGACTGTATATGCGGCTCACCAGCCACCTGGCCGAACTGGCCAAACATAGCTCCCTGTTGTGGGCCCTGGTCAGCCGGGAGCTCAAGGGCCGCTACCGGGGCTCGCTGCTGGGCTTTTTGTGGACCTTCTTGAACCCCCTGATGCTGTTGTGCGTCTACGCCCTGGTGTTCTCGGTCTACTTCCGCATCCAGATGGAAAACTACGCGGTGTTCATGTTCTGCGGGCTGTTGCCCTGGGTGTTTTTCTCCTCCAGCCTCAACGAGGGCGCCGGGGCCATCACCGACGGCGGCAGCCTGGTGACCAAGGTCTTGTTCCCCCTGCAGATCCTGCCCGCGGTCAAGGTGGCGGCCAACTTTGTGAATTACCTTTTGAGCCTGCCCATCCTGTTCATCTTCATCCTGATCTGGGGCGTGCCGCTCACCCCCAAGCTGATCGCCTTTTTCCCGGTGGCGGCGGTGCACATCCTGTTCACCTATGCCCTGGTGCTGTTGTTGTC
>JANQFN010000277.1 GCA_028277825.1 Desulfarculaceae bacterium | reverse complement strand
CCGCGGAAGATTCAGTCCATTTGATCCTGGATTCCGGGGAGGAGCTGGTGGTTGACACGGTCCTGTCGGCGGTGGGCATGGCCCCGGCCAGCGCCGGGCTGGGCCTGGAAGGGGCCGGGGTGGAGTTGGGCGCCAGGGGGGAGGTCCTGGTGGATGAGCACTGCCGCACCTCCCAGCCCTCCATCTATGCCGTGGGCGACGTCAGCGGCATCCAGCCCCTGGCCCATTTCGCCAGCCACATGGGCGCGGTGGCTGCGCGGCACGCCCTGGGCGACGGCGAGGCAAGAATGGACCGGGAGGCGGTGCCCAAGGTAGTGTTCACCAGCCCGGAGCTGGCCTGGGTGGGTTTGAATGAGGCCGAGGCCTCTAAGCGCTGCGGCGAAGTGGTCAGCGGCAGTTTTCTGATGCGCGGTCTGGGCCGGGCCAGCGCCGAAGGCGAACTGGACGGGCTGGTCAAGCTGGTGGCCCGGGCCCAGGACCAGGTGCTGGTGGGCGCCCACATTCTGGGGGCGCAGGCCTCCAGCCTCATCGGCGAGGCTACCCTGGCCCTGGCCAAGGGACTCACCCTGCAGGAGGTGGCCCAGACCATCCACCCTCACCCCACCTATACTGAGGCCCTGCCCGAGGCGGCCGAGGCCGCCCTGGGCACCCCGCTGCACGGAGTTTGAACCGTGCCCACCCTCTCACCCAAACCCGACTGGCTGCGCCGCAAGATTCCCGCCGCCGGTCTGAACCTGGCGGTGCAAAAGGCCCTGGACCAGCAAAACTTGCACACCGTCTGCCAGCAGGCCCGCTGTCCCAACAAGGCGGAGTGCTTCGGCCGGGGCACGGCCACCTTTTTGCTGTTGGGACCCAACTGCACCAGGAGCTGCGCTTTTTGCGCCATTGACGAAAAAGAGTCCTTGCCGCCCGACCCCGGCGAACCCCAGCGGGTGGCGGACATCTGCAGCCGCATGGGCCTGGAGTTCTGCGTTCTGACCATGGTGACCCGGGATGACCTGCCCGACGGCGGGGCCTGGCAGGTGGCCCGCACCGTGGAAGCCATACACCGCAAACGGCCCTGGACCGGTGTGGAGATACTGGTGTCGGATTTGGGCGGCGACCCCGAATCCCTGGCCACGGTGCTGGCCGCGGAACCGGAAGTGCTCAACCACAATCTGGAGACCGTGAGTAGACTCTACCCCTCGGTGCGTCCCGGCGCCGGCTACCGGCGGTCTTTGGATCTGTTGGCCAGGGCCGCCCGCTGGGTGCCGGAGACGGTCACCAAATCGGGCCTTATGTTGGGCCTGGGAGAAAGCAGAGACGAAACTCTTGAAGCCATGGACGACTTGCGGGCGGCGGGTTGCCTTTCTTTGACCATGGGCCAATACCTGGCGCCCTCTTCCGCTCATCACCCTGTGGAGCGCTACCTCACGCCCGAGGAATTCGCCCAGTTAGAGGATGAGGCCAAGGCCCGGGGATTTGCCGCCGTGGCCAGCGCGCCGTTGGTCAGGAGTTCATATCAGGCCGAGCAAATGTACGGCGCCGCCCTGGCCGGTTTGCGGGCGAAATAGGGCTATAAGGGTTTGTCGGATTGAGGGTCGGGCAAGCGCGTAGGATTGCCGCCCGGAACCGGGGCCCAGCAAAAACGCCCCGGCTTGCGGTTGGCCGCCGGGGTGGCGCTCAGCCGGTCTTCAGCTTGCCCTCCAGATACTTCAGACGCTCCTGGGCGCCGCTGTCCTCGGGGTCCATCTTCAGCATCAGCTTGACGTCGGCCATGGCCTCTTTCAGCTTGCCCATCTTTTCGTAAACCACGCTGCGGTTGTGCAGGCAGGTCTGGCAGTCCGGCCGGGTCTGGTAGGCCAGGGTGTAGTCCGCTATGGCCTTGTCATATTGGCCCAGCTTGGCCCAGGCCAGGGCGCGATTGTAGTACAACACCCCCCGGTTGTAGGGGTCGTCCTTGAAGGCGCCTTCCGCGAGAAGCTGGTCGTAGATGCCGATGGCCTTTTTGTACTCTCCGTCGGCGGCGGCCCGCACCGCCTCGCGCACCTTGTCGTGCTCAGGGGTGTCGCCACAGCCGGCCAACAGCCCCGCCGCCAGGAAAACCAGCAACAGAAGCCGCCCAAGGGAATTTGCACTGCTTGTATTGATTTTCATGGCCGACATGATAGCACACCTCAATTTACTTTTTTGCCGGACAGGGATTCGATCATCACTTTTATGACCGCCACCTTAGCCACCTCCTCGGCCGTGAACTCATGGGGCGCCGGCGAATAATGCCGCGTGATAGCGTTCATGCCCTGGATCTTTTCCGCCGCGTCTTCCAGCAACGCCGCCCGGCCGGTGCCGATGACCGTGGCGTAGCGCACGCTCCAATCGCAGATTTTGGGGGCGGGCAGGACCTCCACATAGGCCTCCAGCTCGAAACAAACCCGGGGATTTTTGCGTATAAGGTCGATCTTCTTTCCTTGCAGGGCGGAATGCAGGTAAAGGCACCCGTCCCCCAGACCGAAGTTCAGGGGAACCAAGTAGGGGCTCTCTCCGTCGCTCAGGGCCAAGCGGCACACCATGGCCTGGGCCATGATCTCCTCGATTTGAGACGGGTCCTTCACTTCGCGCTCGCTTCGCCGCATAATGCCTTCTCCCTGCTCAAGGGGAATATGGGTTGGTCCTGCTCGACCATGACGGCCGCTGAGAGCACGGCGCCATAGCGGGCAATGCCGCCTATATCCGGGATCATTTGTTCAGTGCGGGTTTGCCGGCTTTTACCCTCAAGCCGCCGCCGGGAAGGGGGTCAGGCACGATCTGATCGGGCGCCATGGGGTTGAGCACCAGGCCGGCCGCCACCTTGGGGAAGAAGTTGGAAGACTTCCGGGGCATGAACAGGCCGGCGTCCGCCACTTTCTTGACCTGGCCCATCCGGGTGGGGTTTACCAGGAAACAAAGTTGCGCCTCTCCCTGGCACACCTTGGCGACAGCCTTTTGGTAGTTGGATTCAAAGATGAAGAAATCTTCATTGCCCCGCTCTTGGGCGCCCAAATCGAGACATCGGCTGAATACGGCCCGGGAAAGCACCTCCACGTCCAACTCTTCCTTAACCGGATGGATATCCATTTGCTGCAAGGTATCCGGCTTAAAGTTCAACAGATAAGACTTGTTGGAGCCGTGACAAAGGAAACCAAAAACGATTCGTTTTTTGGCCCTGTCCCGCATTAGGCGCATAAAGCGCTCCAGGTTGGACTCCTGCCCCAGGTCCAAGTCCAGCTCTTCCACTTCAAAGCTTCGCTCAAGCTTCTTTAAGAAAGCGCTCAATTTGAAACCCGCCATCTTTTTAATCAGACGGTGGGCGGGCAACAGGGTCAGTCCCGGGTCCTGCATGGCCACCGAGTAGGACAGGGTGAAGTTGAAGGAGGACCAGGGGTGGGCATTGGGGTGCTGGTGCCGCATGCGCCGGCGGTAGTCCAGGCAGGCTTCGTAGCGGTGGTGGCCGTCGGCGATGTAAAACGGCTTGCGCCGGAGTTTGTATGCCGCCTCCCGCAAGGCGCTGGGATCGGATATGCGCCAAATAGTATGGCTGATACCTTCGGTGTCCACGAAATCGGTGTCCGGGTTTGCGCCCGCGGCGCCTCGCAAGACCTTGACCACTTCCTGCCGGGGATCATCATAGAGCGTGAATATCTGACTCAAGTTGGCTTGATAGCAGCTTATGGATTCAACCAGTTGATGCTTCACCCGGTTGAAAGTGCGTTCATGGGGCCTTATCATCCCGCGGCCATAATCCTCCAGCCTCAAAAGGCTGATGAAGCCGGTGCGGCGGCGGGGCTTTAAGTCTGTTTCCATGCGGTACTGGATTTCGTAAAGATATATACTGGGCTCGGGATCCCGGGTCAGGTATCCCATCTCCAGCCAACTCTGGAAGTCCTGGGCAGCCTGCTCAAAGCTGAAATCCTGACGCCCATTGGGATGAAGCAAGCGGCAGAAGTTGTTATCGTGCAGGTTGTAGAAAAAGGACTTTTCCTCGGCGGATATGACGTCCCGGCTCGGGCCGACCAGCAGGCCCATGGGCCCCAGGCGGCGGGCGTCGTAGCGAATGCCTCTAAATGGTGCTATGCGGGCCATTTTGGTAAAAAATCATATGGTTAATTGCCAATCAATCAAATTCTTGTAATTTATTTTATTATATGTACAATATGTAAGGCCAAGTGTCAAGCAAAATGACGCCGGCGCTCACCCTGACCATTTCCGTATCAGGCAGGAAAAACAAAAGCATATATGCAGCTCAGCCGGGGAATGAGAGGACGTGGGCGGGCAAAGTCCAATCGTATGGCGCCAAATATTGCCGATGGTGGACCTGATCAAGCGAAAGTGAGCATTCATGACAGAGCAAGCCGAACCCAGAATCACCCCCCTTAACCAATGGCACAGCGATAATGGGGGGGATATGGTCGAATTCGCCGGCTGGGAAATGCCCATCCAGTACCCCGGCAAGATCGTCAAGGAACACCTGGCCACCCGCAAATTCGCCGGCCTGTTCGATGTCAGCCACATGGGCCGTTTCATGTGCAAGGGGCCGGGCGCCATCGATTTTTTACAGCACGTGTTGAGCAACAACTGCCTCGCCCTGGAGCCGTGGCAAGCGCAGTACACCATGATCCCCAATGAGCGGGGCGGGGCGCTGGACGACGCCTTTTTGTACCGCCTGGGTGAGGACGATTATCTGCTGGTGGTCAACGCCTCCAACGCGGAGCAGGACTGGCGGCACTTCCAGCGGCTGCTGGCCGAATTCAGCGGAGTCGACCTCACAGACGTCACCAACAGCCTTTCCCTCCTGGCCATACAGGGTCCGCTGAGCAAGGCGATCCTGGAGAAGATCCTCACCTCCGGGGCCCTGCCCGAGCCCAAACAAAACTATCTTTCCCAGGCCTCGCTGGCGGGGATCGACCTGGTCATCTCCCGCACCGGCTACACCGGCGAACCCAACAGCTTCGAGCTGTTGGTGGCGGCGGAGAAGGCGCTAGCCTTGTGGGAGACCCTCATGGAGGCCGGGGCCCCCCTGGGGCTGGAGCCGGTGGGGCTGGGCGCGCGCGACACCCTGCGGCTGGAGGCGGGCATGCCCCTGTACGGCCACGAACTGGGAAACGACCTGCAAGGCGATGAAATCCCCATCTTCGCCGTATCCCTGGCCCCGGTGGCGGTCAGTTTTTCACCTCTAAAAGGAGACTTCCTGGGCAAGCCGGCCCTGTTCGATCAGTTCCTGGAATCGCGCCGCCAGCGAAAAGGTCTTTTCGATTCGGAAGGCCCTTTGCCCCGAACCGTGAAACCCCTGGCCCTGACCGAACGGGGGGTCACCCGCAGAGGCGACCCCATATTCCAGGGGGAGAAGGAGATCGGGGTGGTGACCAGCGGCACCTCGGTGCCCTATTGGCAATTCAGCGGCGAGGGCTCGGAGATGACCATCGGCGAAGAGCATTTCTTGCGGCCCCTGGCCTTGGCCTATGTGGATGCGGAGGTGGCGGTTGACAGTGATGTGGAGGTGCAGGTCAGGAAGCGGCGACTGGGGGCCAGGGTGGTCAAGGCGCACGGACGCTCGGACGCGCCGCCCTATTTCCATCCGCTTCCCGTGGGCTGGCAGCGGCCGGGGATAGAATCCCCCCAAGGGCGAGGCCGGGAAAAATTTCAGGCGCTGGTCAAAAAGAGCCTGGACAACCACCACCACCGCCAGCAGGCCTGCATCAACCTCATCCCCTCCGAGCAGACCGCATCGCCCCTGGTGCGGCTGCTGTCGGTGAGCGACCCCATGGGCCGCTACGCCGAACACCGGCGGCTGGAGGCGGCTTTTGACCAGGAGGTGTTCTTCTACCAGGGGACCGATTTCATCGCCTGGGTGGAGGACAGGTTGGTCGCCGAGATGGTCCAGTACATGGGCTGCAGCCAGGTGGAGGCCCGGCCCATCAGCGGGCAGATGGCCAACATGGCCGTGTTCAGCGCCCTGGTCAACTGGAAAAACCTGGGTGCGCCTAAAATGGAGCCGGCCCGCTTGGCACAGGTCATGACCCACCACATCGGCAAGGGCGGGCATCTGAGCGCCCAGGCCATGGGGGGCCTGAGGGACTATGTGGCCAAAGACCCCTTCAGCGAGCGCTTCGCGGTAATCAACTTTCCGGTGAAACCGGAAAACCCTTTTCAGGTGGACGTGGAGGAGACTGCCTCTTTGCTGGATGAATTCGATCCCGAGCTGATCGTGTTCGGGCGCAGCATGGTGCTGCACCGGGAACCGGTGACGGAGGTGGCGGATATGGTGGCCTCCCGGGTCCCCCGACCAGTGTTGATGTATGACATGGCCCACACCCTGGGCCTGTTGGGCCCTCATTTCCAGGACCCGATCAAGGAAGGGGTCGACCTGATCTCCTCCTCCACCCACAAGACCTTCTTCGGCACCCAAAGGGGGGTGATCGGCTGCCGTTTCACTGAAGACGATGGCCCCTATTACGAACTTTGGCAGGCCATACAAAACCGCTCCTTTCCGGGAATGCTCAGCAACCACCACCTGGGGACCTTGTTGGGGCTCTTGGCCGCCGCCGTCGAAATGAACGCCTTCAAGGATCAGTACCAGCCCCAGGTGGTCAAAAACGCCAAGGCCCTGGCCAAGGCCTTGCATGAACAGGGCGTGGCGGTGTGCGGAGATCCGGCCCTGGGCTTTACCGAAACCCACCAGGTGGTCATCGACGTGGGCTACGCCCAGGGGCCTCAGGTGGCGCGGACCTTGGAAGACAACAACATCATCGTCAACTTCCAGGCCCTGCCTTGGGACGAGGGCTTTACGGCTAGTTCCGGCCTGCGCCTGGGCGTCTCCGAGATGACCCGCTTCGGGATGAAAGAAGAGGATTTCAAAGATCTGGCAGCACTGATCGCCGAAGTGGTGCTGCAAAAACAGCAGGTCAGATCCGAGGTCATCAAGCTGCGCCAGAGGTTCACCCAGTTGGCTTACTGCTTTGACGAGGCGGAGACATCTGACCTCAAGCAAGAATTGCTGGCCAGCTTCTGAGCGATTTGAATCCCCGTACGGGGTTTCAAATGAAAAGGGCCAGCCATTCCTGGCTGGCCCTTTGTTTTCCTTGTGGTAGCGGGGAGAGGATTTGAACCTCTGACCTTCGGGTTATGAGCCCGACGAGCTACCGAACTGCTCCACCCCGCGTCAAGTGGGATTGAATATACCCGTTGCCCCTGGCGCTGTCAACCAGGCTGGCACTCCTTGACAGTGCTTGCCAGTTGCTTTTGGCTGGGATAGTATGACGGGTCTGAAAACACAATTTTCTCCAGCGCAAAGAGGGCATTGTCTCATGAACGTACATGAATATCAGGCCAAGGAAATGCTTGGCCTTTTCGGAGTACCGGTGCCAGCGGGAGGCTTGGCGGAAACCCCGGAAGAGGCAAAATCCGTAGCCGAAAAATTGGACGCCGCAACCTTTGTAGTCAAGGCCCAGATCCACGCCGGCGGCCGGGGTAAGGGCGGCGGGATCAAGGTCTGCCAAAGCGCGGAAGAAGTGGCCCGTGCCGCCGATGAAATCCTGGGCATGCATTTGGTGACCCACCAAACCGGGCCCGAGGGCAAGCTGGTCAGAAAAGTCTATGTGGAGGCGGCCACCGACATCGCCCGCGAGCTGTATCTGGCGGTGGTGCTGGACCGCGGCGCCGAGCGCCTGGCGGTTATGGCCAGCCCGGACGGGGGCATGGATATCGAAGAAGTGGCCGAAGCCACCCCGGAGCGTATCTTTTCAACCCGCATCGATCCCGGCCAGCCCCTGTGGGACTTCCAGGCCCGCCAACTACTGTTCGGCTGCGGACTGGACGCGGGCCAGGTGCGCCAAGGTACCGGCCTGATGCAGGGCCTGGTTAAACTGGCCCAGGACAAGGACGCCACCCTGGTGGAGATCAATCCCCTGGCGGTGACCGGCGAGGGCCAATTGGTGGCCCTGGACGCCAAGATAAACTTCGACGACAGCGCCTTGCGTCGCAACCCGGACGTGGCCGCGCTCAAGGACCCTACCGAGACCGACCCCCTGGAGTTGACCGCCACCGATCTGGGCCTGAACTACATTCGCCTGGACGGCAACGTGGGCACCATGGTCAACGGCGCCGGCCTGGCCATGGCCACCATGGACGTGGTGAACATGGCGGGGGCCAAGCCGGCCAACTTCCTGGACGTGGGCGGCGGGGCCGACGAGGAGATGATCACCAAGGGTTTTGAGATCATCCTGGACGACCCCAACGTGGAGGCCATTCTGATCAACATCTTCGGCGGAATTTTACGCTGCGACGTGTTGGCCGCCGGGGTGGTGGGCGCGGCCCAGAAGATCGACTTGCAGGTGCCCCTGGTGGTGCGCCTGGAAGGCACCAACGTGGAAGAGGGCAAGCGCATCCTGAACGAGAGCGACATCGATTTTGAGGTGGCCGGCTCCATGAGCGAGGCCGCGTCCAAGGTGGCGGCGGTGGTGGGAGGCGTGTCATGAGCATCCTGGTCAACAAAGACTCTAGGGTGGTGGTGCAGGGCCTGACCGGCAAGGAGGGCATGTTCCACGCCGAGCAGATGATCGCCTACGGCACCAAGGTGGTGGCCGGAGTCACCCCGGGCAAGGCCGGCCAGGAGGTGTTGGGTGTGCCCATTTTCAACACCGTGGCCGAGGCGGTGGCCCAGACCGGCGCCGACGTGAGCCTGGTCTTCGTACCCGCCGCCTTTGCCGCCGACGCGGCCTGCGAGGCCTCCGATGCAGGGGTCAAGCTGGTGGTGGTGATCACCGAGCACATCCCGGCCCTGGATATGGTCAAGGCCAAGGCCTATCTCAACGCACGGGGCACCCTGATGGTGGGCCCCAACTGTCCCGGGGTGATCACCCCCGGCGAGTGCAAGCTGGGCATCATGCCGGCCTACATCCACCAGCGGGGCTCGGTGGGCGTGGTGAGCCGTTCGGGCACCCTCACCTACGAGGTGGTGCACCAGATCAGCGAAGCCGGCCTGGGCCAGAGCACTTGCATCGGCATCGGCGGCGACCCCATCATCGGCCTGAACTTCGTGCAGCTACTGGAGATGTTCCGGGATGACGAGGGCACCGAGGCGGTGTGCCTCATCGGCGAAATCGGCGGCGACGTCGAGGAAAAAGCGGCGGCGGTGGTGGCCGCCAGCTATCCCAAGCCGGTGTTTGGCTTCGTGGCCGGCCTCACCGCTCCGCCGGGCAAGCGCATGGGCCACGCCGGGGCCATCATCTCCGGCTCCAAGGGCCGCGCCCAGGACAAGCTGGCCGCCATGGAGGCCGCCGGCATCACGGTGGTCAGGGCCCTGGGCGAGTTTGGGGCCACCGTGGCCGCCCAGCTGAAATAGGTGTAAACCTAATTATGGCCGGCATCGGACTCATAGGCTTCGGCCGGGTGGGCCGGGGGCTGTTCAGGGAACTTTGCACCAGGAACAGCACCGGCCAGGTGGTGTGCCTGGCCGAGTTGAACCCCACCGGCCGCGACACCCGCGAGAGCACCGCCAACCTGGCCTATCTCCTGGCGCAGGACTCCACTTACGGTCCCTTCCCGGGCCGGGTGGAGGCCAAAGCGACCTCACTGGTGGTGGATGGCCGCGAAATTCCGGTGCACTTCACCCCTCACCCCGAGAAGGTGGACTGGGAAGCAAGCGGCGCCCGGGTGGTGGTGGAGGCCAGCGGCGATCCCCAATCCACCGCCGAGGCCCGGGGACTTTTAAGCCGGGGGGTGGAGAAGATCTTGCTCACCCGCTCGGCGGCCAGCGCCGACGCCACCCTGGTGCGTGGCCTGAACCTGGACAGCTACGATCCCGCCGCCCACCATTTGATCTCCTGCTCCACCTGCACGGCCAACGCCCTGGCCCCGGTTCTGGCGGTGATCCACCAGGCCTACTCGGTAAGGCGCTGCGCGGTAACCACGGTGCATCCCGCCTTGTCCGGAGACACCTTTTTGGACGCCCCGGCCTCCGAGTTCGCCGCCGGCCGCTCGGGATTGAGCCTCCGGGCGGTGGCCAGCGAGGTGGCCCGCACCACCGGGCAACTGCTACCCCAGTTGCAGGGCCGCCTGACCGCCATGAGCCTGAGGGTTCCCACCACGGCGGTGAACGCCCTGGTGGCCAATATCAGCCTGGTGAGCCCTCCGGGCTCGGCCGGCGCGGTGGAGGCTCTGTTGAGCGGGGCGCTGGAAGGGCCTCTACAGGGGGTGGTGGCCCTGGAACGCGGCATCCTGGGCCACGCCCGGCCAGCGGGCGATTTTTTGGGCGACCCCCACTCGGCCCTGGTGGACCTGAACTGGCTCTCCCTGAGCGGCGAGCTCTTGCGCCTTTTGATCTGGCACGACAACGAATACGCCTATTGCTGCCGGGTGGTGGACACCCTGGAGGTCATCACCGGCCAGTTGTAACTCTCCAAGCAGGAGGCTTTGGATGCCTTTGAGCAAGCACGGCTATCCCCGCCCCCTAATCCTCAAAAACGGCCAGGAGGCCTGGCTCAGGCCACTGGAACCGGAGCAGGACGAAAAGTTCCTGTTCGAGTTTTTGGAAGGCCTGAGCGAGGACGACCGCTGGTATTTGGACTTCGACGCCAGCGACCGGGCGGCGGTGCGCCGCGATTTCTTGCAGTTCAACCCGGAGCGCTATCTGCCCATTTTGGCCAGCGGCGAAGGTGGTCAGGTGTTGGCCCTGGCCACCCTGCAGCGCTACCAGCCCGGCGCCCGGGGGCACATCGGCCGGGTGCGGGTGGTGGTGGCGCCCGGCGCGCGCTCTCAGCGCCTGGGCACCTACCTGCTCCTGGACCTGATCCAGCTGGCAGTGGATTTGGGTCTAAGGGTGCTGGTGGCCCAGTTCGTACGCGGCATCGATGACCAGGCCATACGGGCCGCCCGGCGCCTGGATTTCTTCGAACAGGCAGTGGTGCCCGACTACGCCAAGGACAAAAGAGGCAACTCCTACGATTTGGTCATCATGGTCAAGCGCATTCACCGCGGCTACGACGACTTCTAGTTGGGCATGTCGGCGGGGCAGATCAAGGAAGTCGAGACCAGGCGCGGGCCGGTGCTGGTCAGCGGCGGCCTCTCGCCCGCTGAGGTGGAGGCCCTGGAGTTGGACGGAGGCATCGGCGTGTTTCCCTCCTACCGCTCCCTGTTGACCAGCCGGGAAAGCCTGGCCCAGGCCGCGGCCCAACCGGGCGCCTACTTATGTCTCTGCCTGGCCCAGGAGCGGCGAATCGTAGGTTACACCCTGACCCGCCCGGCAGCGGAGGGTGAGCGCTGGGCCGGCCTGCGGCCGCCGCTGATGGACGAGCTTATGAGCGAGGTAGCCCGGGGGTGGCGCGATCTGGGCCTGATGCGCCCCATGCTGGAAATGGCGGTGCCGCGCCCGGAGAATGAGGAGCGCATCCTCTACATCATGGGCTACTCCTGGCACTGGGATTTGGACGGCACCAAGAAAACCTTGCAGGCCTACCGCGACACCTTGATCCACCTGCTCTCGCCGCTAGGCTTCCGCCAATATCCCACCAACGAGCCCAACATCAGCCTGCGCCCGGAAAATCTGTTCATGGCCCGCATCGGAGACCAGGTGGTCCCGGAAGTGCAAAAGCGTTTCACCAATCTGCTGTTCGGCATGGAGGACTGATGGCCCAGAGCCCCGACAAGCACCCTCTACGCGTGTTGTGCCTCATCGCCCGGCTCAACGTGGGCGGGCCGGCCCGCCAGGTGGGCTGGCTCATGGCCGGGCTGGATAAGGAGCGCTTTTCCCAGACCCTGGCCGCGGGCCGGGTGCAGGGGGGCGAAGACGACCTGGGACCGGAGCTGGCCGCCGATGGGCTCACCTGGATCGACCTGCCCGGCCTGGGGCGGGCCATCAACCCGCTCAAGGACCTGGCGGTGTTGATCAAAGTGCTCGGCCTGCTGACCAAGCAGCGGCCCCACATCCTGGCCACCCACGCCTCCAAGGCCGGCCTAGTGGGGCGCAGCGCCGCGCTCATCTATTGGCCCTGGGCCCGGCTCAGGGGCTGGCCGCGGCTCAAGTGCGTGCACACCTTTCACGGCCACACCTTTCACGGCTATTTCGGGCCCCTGACCGGGCGTGTCTTCCTGGGGCTGGAGCGCCTTTTGGCCCGGGCGGCCACCTGGCGCATCGTCACCATCAGCCCCCGCCAATATGACGAAATCGTGGGGCAATTCAAAGTGGGGCGCGCCGGCCAGGCTGTGGTGGTGCCCCTGGGCATCGACCTGACGCCGTTTGCCGCCACCAGTGAAGGACGCGCCCGTTTCCGGGCCGAAATGGGCGCCGGCGGCGACGAGTTCCTGGTGGGCGCGGTGGGCCGCCTGGCCGCCATCAAGAACTACGACCTGTTCTGGCAAACCGCGGCCCAGCTCAAACAGCAGGAGCCGGATTTGTTCGCCCGCACCCGCTTCCTGCTCATCGGCGGCGGCCCGGCCGAAGAAATCCAGCGCCTGCGCCGGGCAGCAGACGACTTGGGCCTGGCAGAACACGCCGTAATTTTGGGCAATCGCGACGACCGGCAGGACTTCTTCCCCGGCCTGGACGCCCTGATGATCACCAGCGACAACGAGGGCACCCCGGTCTCCATCCTGGAGGGCGGGGCCTGCGGCCTGCCGGTGGTGTCCACCGAGGTGGGCGGCGTGCCCGACCTGTTGGGTGAGGCCACCGGAGAAGCCACCGGTGGCGTCACCACCCGGCAGCGGGGCCTCACCGCGCCCAAAGGCGATGCCGTTGCCCTGGCCCGGGGTCTGGCCCGGGTGCTAATCGACAGACAAGAGGCCGCCGCTCTGGGCGGGACCCTCAAGCAATTTGTGTGGGATAATTACGCCAAGGAACGCTTGGTGGAGGACATAGGCCGGTTGTATGAGACCGGCAGAGTCGAGGTGAGCTAGTGGAAGAGCAACTCAAGGCCGCGGCAAAAGCCATCGCCCAAGCCAAATCCGTGGTGGCGCTCACCGGCGCCGGCATCAGCGTGGACAGCGGCATCCCCGATTTTCGCGGCTCCCAGGGGTTGTGGGAAAAGTACGACCCCATGGAGTACGCCACCATTCAGGCTTTCAAGACCAACCCGGGCAAGGTATGGGTGATGCTCAAGGAGATGGAGGGGCTGGTCTTGGGCGCGCGGCCCAATCCGGCCCATGAGGCCCTGGCCAAGCTGGAGGCCATGGGCCGCCTGGAGATGGTGGTCACCCAAAACATCGACGGCCTGCACCAGGCCGCCGGTTCGCGCACCGTGATCGAGTTCCACGGCTCGGGCCGCCGGTTGGTTTGCCTGGACTGCACCCGCAAGATCTCCCGGGGCGAGTTGGTGGGCGTGGAGGTGCCTCCCCGCTGCGTCTGCGGCGGGTTGATCAAGCCCGACGTGGTGTTCTTCGGCGAGCCCATCCCCCAGCGGCCCGGGCTGGTGGCCATGGCCGCCTCCCAGAGCTGCCAGGCCATGCTGGTGGTGGGCACCAGCGCCACGGTGGTCCCGGCCAGCCAGCTGCCCATGATGGCCAAGCAGGCCGGCGCCACGGTCATCGAAGTAAACCTGGAGGCCACCCCGCTCACCGGACACGTCGCCGACATCAGCCTGCAAGGAGGCGCCAGCGATATCATGCCCCGCCTGGCGGATATGGTGCGGGAGCTGGTGTCTTAGGCTCTTCTTCGGTGCGCCGTCAATAATGACGTGAAAAAAGAAACAGGTAAGGGAAAGAATAAAGAACAAGGCTTGTTGAGCCGGTAACCTTGCGGGCCGCAGGGCACGCCCCGGGTGAAAGGTGTCTACTTAATAGCTGTCATCGCAGGCGCGCCGACTCCATTCCCCAACGTTGAAAGAAATCCAACCCCGGCGCACCGTGGCAATCCTCCGTTTTTAGCAGCTTTCCAACATAGGCTGGCATCATTTTCCAACTGACAGGCATAGGGAAACCGAAGATCGCCACGTCGCGGCGGTGTGATCCAGTTCCTTGATCAACCACTATCACCGCCGCTCCTCGCGATGACCACTATTGCTAGATTTATTTCCCGCGCCCCCCAGGCCACCCATTCCATACCTCTTATACTTGTCGAATCACTGTTGACGGCATCCCGCGATACGGCATAAATGCCCGTTGTTGTTGCGAGCGAAGCGAAGCAATCTCTGCCACCAGAAGGGCATTTCGCCTCCCGTTGCCGCCCAATGCAGGCAGAGGTTGCTTCGTCGCTGGCGCTCCTCGCAACGACACATTCACTGTAATTGGTGAATTCCAGTTGCCGGCTAACGCCGGTTTTGGTGGAGCGCCCTTTGCGTTATGGCACCAGCGGCTCTGGCGGGCGCGGCGGGTTTTTCTGCTCGGCCAGCCAAGCCCGGAGCATCAAGACCGCCCAGAGGTGATGGTACCAGTCCCGGCGGCCGCTGAGGTGCTGGGCCCAGGCGGCGGCGATAGGTTCGGGACGGAGATAGCCCTCGGCCTTCAGCCGGGCCGGGGCCCCTTGCCTGGGGACTGGCGGTGTGCGACCATGTAGCCCGGAGCCACCGAGCCCCGGTGGTCCGAGGGAAAAATATGAGCGCCGAAAAACGCACCTCCCATATCCTCCTGCAAATGCTGTTGGGCCTGGCTGCCGCGGTGTTGGCCGGATTCCTGCTGCACGGCTTTTGGGAGATGTTCGGCCTGCCCGACCGGCCCGGGGCGGATTTCTGGCGAGAGATGACCCGGCCCTGGGGCCTGGGCCTCTTTGTCTCCCTGGCCCTGCCGGCGGCAGCCTTTTTGCCCACCCTGGTCCTGGGGCTTATGACTTTACTGCTACCGGCCGGGGCTCCTCCCGAGTTGCAGGAGCACTGCCGCCAGGCCCAGCGCTACGACGCCTACACTTATCTGCTCCTGGGTACCGGCCTGGTAGTGGTGTTGGCCTGGAACGTCCTGGGCAACGGCTTTTTGGCCCTGGGTCTGTGCTTCTTGGGTCTGGCCACGGTAAAGGCCCTGATCCTGTTGCGCCTGTTGTGGCTGGTCTTTCTGGCCCCGGCCGCGCGGCCCGAAGGCGGCCTGGGACGTCGCCGGCAGACCGCGATTTTTTTGGTGGCGTTGGTGACCTTTTCCCTGCCCGCCGCTTGGCTGGGCCAGGCGGTATCCAGCGGCCGGGGCGAGGCGGTGTACCTCACCGGCGCCCACGCCGTGGTTGAGGGCCAGCCGGCGCCAGCCGAGCCCGGCCCCGAGCATCGCGGCTTTTATTGGGCCCGGCCCCAGGGCGAGTTGAACCGCCTGCCCCGGGGGCCCCAGGCCCGGATTTTCGCAGCCGTCTTGGCACCCCCTTATGCCGCCGCCGGACGCTTGGGGGTCCTGCTGCTGCAAGCGGTGCTGATGGCGCTTTTGGCAATGCAGCTGATGGCCTGGCTGAACGGGGCCGGGGTCAGGCCGGGGCCGGCCGCCACCGCCGCCGGCCTGGCTTTGACCTCCGCTCCGGTGTTTTTCGCAGCCCAGCAGGTGTTGCCCGAGGCGGCGGCCATGCTCCTTGCCCTGGTCTGCCTTCGGCTGCTTTTCTGGCAAAAGCGGCAGCCCCTGGCCGCCCTGGCCCTTTTGGCCCTGGCCTGCCTGGCCCTGGCCATCCTGCAGATGCGCTACCTGCCCTTGGCCGCGGCCTTTTTGGCGGTGGGGCTCTTCGAGGCGCTGCGCTTGAAGGCGGGCGTCTGGTGGGCCTGGCTGCTGGTGGCCGTGGGCGCCGCCGCCGCGGTGGGTCTTTCCCTTTACTTCCCCTGGTCCGCCTGGCCCTTGGGCCTGGGCCAGCGTCTGCTGATCCACCTAACTTGGTGGCAGGAGGCCCTGCACTGGTGGACCCCCCTGGGGGTGTTCGTGGCCGGCCTGGTGTTGGACCAAAGCCACGGGTTGCTGCTCAGCGCGCCCATCTTCCTGCTGGCCCTGGGCGGCCTGCCCGCCAGCCTGAAGCGCCGGCCGCGCCCCACGCTGCATCTCTTGCTGCCGGGCCTGGTCTATCTGGCCTCGGCCTGCTTCATCGGCTGGTACCGGCTGCCCGGCGAGTTGAGCGCGCCGGCGCGCCTTCTGGTGGTGCTCCTGCCGGCCACTGCCCTGTTCATGACGCCTCCCCTGGCAGCGCTGCTCCGGCCCTGGTGGCGCCTGGCGGTGTGGATTCCGGCGGTGCTGGGGCTGGCCTACACCTGGCTGTTGACCCTGTTGCCCTGGCTGCGCTTCGGGCGGCCCGGCGAAGTCAACCCCCTGGCCGACGCCGTGGGCAAGAGGTTGAACCTGGAGTTGGGTCTGATGCTGCCCAGCGGCATAATTCCTTCACCGGTCCTGCTGGCCGCCTTGGGGCTCACCGGCCTGGCCCTGCTGTTCTACCTGGCCGCTGGATTCAAGGCGCCGGCCACGGTGGCCGGACGCTGGCGGGCCAACGAGGCCCTGGCCCTGGCCCTGGGACTGGGACTGATGGCCTGGGGCCTGGTGGCGGCCGCGGCGGTGAGCGCACCGTGACATCCGGCGGCGCTTGCCCTACAATTGGTTTGGTGAAATTGCAACCAACCAAACGCCGCAAGGGTTGGAGATTTGCTAAATGAGCAGAGTACTAAACCTTGGCCTGACTATCCTGCTGCTGCTGGCCTGGGCCCTGCCGGCCCTGGCGGAGGTGTCGGGCAAGCGGACCTTTGGATCGGTCATCGTGCAGTGGACCGTCACCAAAGAAGAAATCGACGACGAATTCACCCTGCAACAGGTGGTCAAGGTGAGCCTGCTCTGCGGCGAACACCTCATGACCCAGGTCTTTTTGGTGGAACAGACCGAGTTCGTCAGCCTCAACATGGAAAAGCACGGCTGCGCGGTGCGCGGGGAGATGGGGACCGTGTACCCCTCGCAATACCAAACCATGCTGGCCGCCGACCTGTTCCTATACCCCGGCACTGGAGGCGGCGAGGAACGCTTCGAAGGGGTGCTGGCGGTCTGGAAACAGCCACCCCCGCCCCCGCCCTAGAAATAAGAGCCTGTCCCAATGCGACGGAGTTCCTTACCTGCCTCGCCTAGCCGGACAACATTTGGCAATTGGTTGACTTTGCTCAAATTTGGTCTCAATATTTAGTAAGGAAAAGGGTCCGGGAAGCGAGATTGAGCCATGCGTCGCGGGATTATCAAATACGCTCTGATTCTGTGGTCGGTTGGGGTGCTTTTGGCGGCGGTCCCCGCCCTGGCCGACAGCATCACTTTTGATTGGAGCGACGGCGGGGTGGACACCACCATCTTCAACAAGTGGCCGGACCGCTCTTATGGCAGCGAATCGATCCTCTATGCCGATAAGCGGGATAAGTTCGACGGCAGCAGCAGCTACGGCGAGACCCAGTTTTTGATCCGATTCGACGACATCTTCGGCAACAACCCGGGCCAGATCCCCCTGGGCAGCACCATCACCAACGCCATGATACGGTTTTACGTCTACAGCGGCTCCAGCAACACGGTGGACGTCTACCGCATGACCACCGCCTGGAACGAAAGCTCCACCTGGAACAGCCTGGGCGGGGGCATCACCCCGGGCACCGACGCCGCGGCCACGCCCGACGCCTCCTATCAGAGCAAAGACAAGTACACCTTTTTCGGCATCGACGTGGCCACCTCCCTGCAGGCCTGGGCCGACGGCGAGGTCAACCTGGGCTGGGGTTTTATCAACCGGGGCAGCGACGGGGTGGACTACGCCTCCTTTGACAAGTCCACCATCTACAAGCGCCCCACCCTGGATGTCTCCTTCATCGCCCCCGTTGGGGGCGTGCCCGAGCCGGGCACCCTGCTAATGGCCGCCTCCGGGCTGCTGGGCGGGCTGGCCGCCTATCGCCGGCGGCGCCGCAAATAGCCACCCACCTAAGATTAAGACGGGCCCCCGCGCGGGGCCCTTTTTTTGTGGCC
>JANQFN010000273.1 GCA_028277825.1 Desulfarculaceae bacterium | reverse complement strand
CCCGCTAGGGGTAAGGGGAAGATCACCACGTCGCACTTTTTCCAAAGTGCTCCTCGTGATGACGACGATAGCTAAATTAACCCTTCTTCCTTACCGCCCTTTTACTCTTCTTCTTCCAAACCCTTGGTGGTAACCGCCATCCTGGCCGCCATCTTCACCGCCGCGATCAAACTGGCCGCTGAGGCCTTGCCGGTGCCGGCCAGGTCATAGGCGGTGCCGTGATCCACCGAGGTGCGGATGATGGGCAGACCCAGGCTCACGTTGACCGCGTCCTCAAAGTGCAGCAATTTCAGCGGTATAAGCCCCTGATCGTGATACATGGCCACCACCACGTCAAACTCGCCTTTCAGCGTCCGCCAGAACACCGTGTCCGGCGGCAGGGGCCCGGCCGCCTCGATGCCCGCCGCGCGCAGCTCCAGCAAGGCCGGGGCGATGATCTCGGCTTCCTCGCTGCCGAACAGCCCGCCCTCCGAAGCGTGCGGGTTCAGGCCGCACACCGCCAGGCGGGGCCGCTCCAGCCCGAAATGGTCGCGCATGGCCTGGTCGGCGATGAGCCCGGTGTGCACGATGCCCTTGACCGAGAGCATCCGGGGCACCTCCTTTAGCGGGCAGTGGATGGTGGCCAGGACCACCTTGAGCTTGTCGCCGGCCAGCATCATCACCGGCCGCTCGGTCCCGGTGAGCCGGGCCAGCAGGGTGGTGTGGCCGGTGTCGCTGTAGCCGGCGGCCTGCAGGGCCTCCTTGCTGATGGGGCAGGTGGCCATGGCCTCAGCCTGACCGGTTTCCACCAGTTCCAGGGCTTTTCGGACGAACTCCCCGGCCAGGCGGCCGCTGGCCGCGCCGGGCCGGCCGGGCCTTATCTCCGCCGGCTGGCCGGTCTCCACCAGCTCCACCTGAGGCGGCTCCAGCCCGCAGGCAGCCGCCCCGGCCTCCAGCAGGACCTTTTGGCCCACGATGATCAGGTCGGCTGCCTCGGCGCTGCCGGCGTCATGGCACAGCCGGGCCGCTATCTCCGGCCCCACTCCGGCCGGGTCTCCCAGGGTAACCGCTACTGTTGGTCGCATACTCACTTCCCCAATCGCTTCTGCCAGTACCGGGGCCGCCAGCCCACTTCCACCTCATCATCCAGCACGATCACCGGCACCACCCGGGCGCCGGGAGCCGCTTTGGCCAGGCGCCGTTTGGCCCCCAGGGAGCCGGCCACGTCCACCTCCTCGACGGTATAGCCGCGGCGCTCGAAATAGTCCTTGGCCGCCCGGCACTTGCCGCAGCCCGGCGTGGAAAATATGACCACTTTTTTGGGCTGGCGCACCATGAGCCTCCCGACGGTGATTCAGGCCAAAACTAAATCATAGCCTTGCCCCATCCCGCGGTCAACGAGATCGCGCAACCCGGAATTGCTTTGTTCACCTGTCTCCCCGCGGTAGTTCCGGGAGCCACATTTGTGCGCCCGCTTCCTAGGCGGCACCTGCAAAGCGCTCTAAAGTCGGCTCATGATCGCGCAGGTTGCAAGGGCCCTAATGACACAGCGGAGGATTCCATGAGCAGTTGCCGCTTCATGTATGAAAACTTCATAACCGGGCCCGGAGACCTGAGCGTCTCCTCGGCCCAAACCGGGCTGGTGGGCAGCCCGGCGCCCCAGGCCCTGGGCTCGGCGGTGTGCTATGCCGACGGCGAACACACCGGCGCCCAGGACCAGGTGTTCACCGTGGAGATCGACTCCATCAGCGCGGGCAGCGAGGTGGGCGCGGCCAGCTTTCGCTGGAAGCGGGCCAGCTCCGGGGTCTGGGAGGCCAGCGGCCTGACCACCACCAGCAGCCTCACGACCCTGACCGACGGAGTCAAGGTGAAGTGGGTCTCCGGTGCGGGCCAGGATTTTTATGTGGGCGATGCCTGGCACATCCTGGCCGTGGGCAGCCAGGGCACTCAGGCCCTGATGGACCGCGATCGCGACACCGCCTGGCGGACCACCGGCTGCGGCGCCGAGCAAGTCACCGCCGACCTGGGCGCGGCCCAAAACGTCAAGTCCCTGGTCCTGGCCGACCACAACCTGAGCGCCGGGGCCACGGCCACCCTCAAGGCCAGCGGCATCGCCCACGAGCCGGTGTGGGAGTTCGACCCCAGCGGCGGCGCCCTGGAAACCAGCGATAGCATTGCCGGCACGAACGGCCGCGCCACCCCGCGCAGCTACATCGACGGCGGAGTGGTCAAATACGCCGCGGACGGCGAGTCCTGCTTCGAGGACGGCCTGTTGTCCATCAGCCCCGCCGTGGCCAATCTGCTGAGCAATTCGGAGAGTTTTGATAACGCGGGCAGTTGGAATGAGATAAATGCGGCTGTTACAGCCGATCAAACCACGGCCCCTGACGGGTCAAGCACCGCAGACAAGGTGGTGGATGATGCCACCAATGACAAGCATCAGCTAATCAGCGCCAATTTGACGCTGGACGATGACACAGATTACGTTTTTAGCGTTTTCGCCAAGAATCTAGACCGGCGCTATATTGCCCTGGCCCTTGTTAACAAGGCCAACTCTTATGAAATGGGCTATTTCGATCTCCAGGCGGGGGCTGTGGGCGGCAAAGATGTCACGGTTGAGACCTGGGCAGAGCCTATCGGGAACGGCTGGTATAGGTGCAGCCTGAAAGCCAACAGCGGCTCCGGGGCAGCCACCCCCAACGTTCGTATTTACTTGGCCGACCAAGACCCCGGCACGGGCCACTATTACAACTATTCTGGCGATGGAAGCGGCCTCTACCTCTGGGGTGCACAGCTAACCGCCTCGCCTGTGCCGCTGCCCTATGCACCCAACCCGGGCCGCAACATCTTCGAATCAAGTAACCTATTCTCCGACGGTTACTGGCCCAAGGTTCGCAGCACCGTCTCCGGCGACAAAATCAGTGAAAACACAGACACTGGCACTCATGGCATAACAAAAAGCATTTCCGGGCTGTCCGATAGCACAGACTTTGTACTTTCCATCATGGCCAAGGCTGCGGAGCGCTCATGGTTGCGGGTTTCCGGCGCGGATAAGGCATCCAGCTTTGTTAGCGGTTTTTTCAACCTGGCCACTGGCAGCATAGGGACCGTAACTGCCGACGCCGCCTGGATAGAAGACGCCGGTGACGGCTGGTATCGGTGTACGGTCAGGTTCAATTCAGGTGCCGGCGCTAGTGATGTCCAGATCCACTTGGGCATCTGCACCGCTGACAACACCACCATCTATACCGGCGACGGCTCCAGCGGTCTCCTTATACAAAACGCCCAGTTAGAGCGGGGGTCGTCTTTCACTTCCTACGTGCCCAAGGGCGCCAACGGCGAATCCGCCGCCGACGCCATCAGCTTCGCCATGCCCGATGAGGTCGGGGAAATCCTCTCCGTGGAGCAACCCCCACCCGCCAGCGCATACGATGAAAGCAGCGGGGCAGTGGTGGTCAGCACAGTGGACGGCACCGCGTTCGTGATGCCCGACGACGGTTCCGGGGCGAACATATCCCCCTACGCGGGCACCCACGTGATCAAGCTGGTGGACTCGGCGGGCAAGGTGGCTTGGGGGTATCTGAGCGATGCGGGGAGCGGGGAGACGCTGGGGAGTGAGTTGATCACCAACGGCACCTTTGACGGCGACATATCGGGGTGGACGGATGGTAGCACAGGAACTTGCTCTATTGGCTGGAACGCCGGGGGGTATTTGGAGGTTTCAAGCGATGGGTCTTGCTACGCCCGAGCCAAACAGCAATTAACTTTTGGGGCGGGCTATTTGATTAAATACACATGGACCGGCACATCGATTCAGCCGAACACCAATAGAATGTTCATTGGTTTGTCTGCTGGCGCGGGTCAATATGTTCACAACGTTGACTTAGCAGATGGAACTTATGATGGTTATTTCACTGCTTCACAAGTGGTCGCCTGGATTCAGGCCGAAAGTGGGCACCTCGGCGGTACCTTCGACGATATCTCGGCCAAGCAAGTCACCGCTCCACCTGCCACCGGCTGCAGCATTGTCAGCACCCCGGGTGGCTCCACCCAGAACTTCGCCTACATAGACAGCGGCTTTGACCCCAACGACATAGCCAGCTACGACCTGTACCCGATCAGCGAGTGGCGGTCCGAGGGTACGCTAGTGGCCGAGTGGACTCCTGGCTACGATTGGGATGAAATGCCCGCCGTGGCTTATCACGGCGTGGTCAGCTGTAGCGATGCCTCTCTCTCGGTGCTTTCGTTGCGCAAGGACGCATCGGCTTTTCGCGTTGTTTCCTACGATGGGGTCGTTTTAGCTGAAAAGTACGAAAGCCCTGTGGCTGGAACCGCTTATGTTCTGGGCGCCCGCTGGGGCCAGAGCAATCAATACCAAGCCGGTGAGGGCGATGGGTGGGGCTCCGCAGGGGCTTTTGACGGCGCGTTCAACGTTGGGAGTAATTTGAATTTCGGCTATGGTGTGGGCCTGCCCTTCCATTTGGGTAGGGTGAAGATATTCTCCTCCTGGCTGGACGCCGAACCCCGGACCATCATGTCCCCTTGGGACTACCCGGACTACAGCCAGACCCTTAGCATCACCAGCCCCCATCTGGTCTACTTTCTGGATGAGAGCTACCGCTACTGGCGGCTGGAGCTGGCCGACGCCTCTAACTCCGACGGGCTGATCAAGGCCAGCCTCATCTACCTGGGCGGCTACTTCCAACCCCAGCGCACCTTTGCCGCCTCCTACGGCCGGGCCACGATGGCCGGCCGCCGCATGACCGCCAGCGACGCAGGCAAGCTGGCCGGTTCGGCCCAGGGATTGGCCCAAGGGCTCACCCTGAATTTCGCCCGTCTGTCCATCAGCGACGCGGAGCTATTCGAGGCCATGACCGAAGCCATCCACCAGGAGAGCAACGGACAGATCAACCCCGTCTTTTTCACCGCCTTCAGCGACACCCCGGCCGACACCCTTTACTGCCTGCCCGATGCCGACCTGAACCGGCAGCAGGCCCCGGGCGGCCGCTGGGATTTGAGTCTGAACCTGAAGGAAGTGGTCAAGACCGATGTTTAACTTGAGCCAGGATTTCCACCGCGCCCGCCGGGAGCGCAACCAGGCCCCGGTGGTGCTGTTCAGCCTTATAAACGCCTTCGGCCTGCGGGTCTACGCCCAGCGACACCCCCGGGACGACCAGCTGGGCCTGATCCAGCCCACCCGGGCCGACGGCCAGTTTTTGGCCGATGGCGGCCGCTACGCCGGCCAGGGCGCCCTGAGCCTCTTGGAGCGCGGCGCGCGGATATTGTCCCTGGGCCGCCTGCGCGAGACCCTCACTCCCCTGGGGGGCGACCTGTTGGCCAGCCTGCGCCAGGAGGAGCCGGGCAGCCTGACCGTGGTGCTCGCCAACGGCCCGGCCGGGGACACCCGTCCCTTCAGCCGGCTGGAGGCCCTGGAGAACCTCTTGGGCGCGGTGGGCGAGTTGACCATTGGCTATCCCGGCGTCTTGGCCCGGGATTATCTGCGCCGCTTCAAGGGCAAGGTGGTCTCCTACCGCCTGGAAGCCGAGCGCCTCACTCTTAACCTGAAGGCAGTGTGATGCTGGATCTGAACACGGAGATAAGCCTGAAGCGGGCCTGGCTCTATGCCAACCCCCGCCGCCCCAGCCTGGAGTTGCCCCTGGTCTGGGGGGACCTGACCAGCGGCGGCAGCGGCGGCCTGTGGAAAGCGGTTTGCCTGGACATTGATGCCTACGTCTACGCCTTGGCCGGGCACGCCTTGCTGCCTATGGCCGACGGAAACCAGGTGACCCTATACGACCAGGACGGCGCGGTGATCAACAGCTCCGACTACACTCTGAATCTGGATCACGGCTATCAGGGCCAGGGCAGCATCGCCACCGCCACCTTCAGTCAGGACGCCAAGGATTTGGAGCCGATCACCGTGCGGGCCAAGGGCCGGGCGGACGCCCAGGGCGATTTGATCGAGAATCCGGTGGACCTGGTCAGCGACGTCCTGTTCAACCTGGCCGGCGCCGACGCCGAGGAGGTGGAGACCACCTCGCTGAGCCGGGCCCGGGCCCGGGCCGAAGAGTTGGGTTATGAGGCCGCCGGCCTGGTCGCCCGCTCCACCACCCTGGGCGGCCTGTTGACCGAGGTGCTCTCCAACTTCCTGGGCTCCTGGTGGCAGGGAGGCGACGGCCGCCTGAAGGTGTTTCTGGACCTGGGCGCCGGTTCGCTGAGCGAAGGCGAATTGGGCTGTTCACTGAGGCAGGGCAATCTGAGCCAGTTGCAGGTCAGCGCCAAGCTGAGCGAGATGGTCAACCGGGCCGAGATACACTACTGCCACAACCAGGCCCTGGGCGAGTACGAGGCCGGCTACGACGGCAGCGACGGTCAGGACTTAAAGGCCCAGGGTCTCTACGGCCTGGTCAGCCGCACCCTGGAGCTGAAATGGGTGCGCGCCGCCGAGGTGGCCCAGACCATCTCCACCCGCCTGGTGTCCCTGTTGGGACGCCCCCGGCGGGTGATCACCTGCCGCGAAAACGCGCTCACCAACATCCCCCTGGAAAAAGGCGACGCGGCGCTTTTGTCCCTGGCCTGGCTCAGCGATGAGCGGGGCCTGCCGCTCAAGAACCAGATAGTGCGGGTCTTGGGCATCGAGCCGGATTTTGACGGCGGCGCCCTGAACTACACTCTCTTGGATACCGGTTTTTTCAAGACCGAGATTTACCCGGCCGACGGCACCCGGGAGGCGGACGGTGATTCGGTGGCCGGCAGCGCCCGGGACCGGGCTGATTATTAGGAGACTCATATGTCGGATCAGCGCATTCAGTACGACGAGGAGATGGTGGGGGCGGGTCACCCCACCAAATCAGACACCCTAAACCGCATAATGCTGGTGGATCACGAAAACGACGGCAGCCACCGTTATCTGGGCCTGCGCCGGGGGATGGACTTTGAATACGCCTCCGCCAGCAGCATCAGCATGGCCGCCGGCTTCGTGGAGATCAACGGCCAGGTCTGCACCTTGGAGGCCGCCGCCACCCTGACTTTGAGCGGCATCAGCGCCAGTGAAAAGCGTTTCTTGTATTTTTCGGTGCCCAGCCGGGGCACTACCCTGAGCGCCAGCGAGTTCAGCCACAGCACCACCGCCCCCAGCCGGGACCACGCCAAGGGCGGCGGCTGGTACGACGCCAGCGGCGACAAACGCTGCGTGGGCTGGATACCGGTGGACGACTCCGGCGACCTGCGCCCGGTGCGCGTGGCCGGCGGCTGGATGTATTTCGAGGACGGCTATTTCATGCTAACCACCAACAGTCCTGCAACCAGCTTCACCGCCTACAGCCTGGGCGCGGGCGCCGCCGGCCTGGGCGTGGTTACCAAGGCCCTGGTGCGGGCCCAGGTGTACCACGTCAGCACCGCCTCGGTGACCATGCAGGTCAGAAGCGGCGGTGCCTCCATCAGCGACACCACCTACACCAACATCGCCCAACAGCATGCGGCCGGCGCCGCCGGTCGCGGCGAGGGCGTCTATCAGACCAACGCCAGCGACCAGCTGGAATACATGGCCACCAGCGGGTCCACCATCGCCTGGTGGCTCAAGGCGGTGGAGATGGTCATTTAGGGAGGGAAAACATGCACG
This sequence comes from Desulfarculaceae bacterium, assembly GCA_028277825.1. GTDB lineage: Bacteria > Desulfobacterota > Desulfarculia > Desulfarculales > Desulfarculaceae > Desulfoferula. Next base: position 11,520 of record JANQFN010000273.1, on the reverse strand, counting down.
CCTACGATCCAATGAGCAAGGAGCTGAAAGGCGCCTGCGACGGCGCCCAACCCGAGCAGAGCGCGGTCTGGCAGGCCCAGGGCCTGACCGTGGTGGCAGGGTCCCTGGTGCCCCTGGAGGACTACAATTACCTGGGCGACGCCTTGACCGCCAAGACCGCGGTGAGCTTTGCGGCTGACAAGACCGGCATCGCCGCCGACGGCCTGGACCAGGCCCTGGTCACGGTGAGTGTAGCCGGCGAGACCCCCCCGGCCAGCATTGAGGTATTAGTGGGCGACACGGTTGAAAGCCTGGCCCTCAGCGCCGGGGAGGGGACGCTGGACCCCATCAGCGCCGAGACCCCCTGCAGCATCGTGGTGGGCCCGGCCGATACCGTCGCCTTCAAGGGCGGGCCGCTGGTGATCGAAGCCGCCGAGTAGGCCTAGGAGGAAGCCATGAGCGACCAACGCATTCAATATGACGAGGGCATGGTGGGCGCCAACCACCCCACCAAGTCCGACACTTTAAACCGCCTGATGTTGGTGGAGCACAACAACGACGGCACCCATGACATCAGCACCGCCACCCTGGGCCATTTGTGCGGCCTGGAGGCCTCGCGCAAGGACAGCGACGAGTTCTATTTGGAGCCGGGTGAGGTGGACATCGGCGGCGCCTCCTACACCGCCACCGCCCAGCTCACCAAGCAGGTCAGCGGGCTGAGCGCCGACACCTGGTACTATATCTACGCCACGGCTCCCTCCGGAGACCTGACCGCCGGCGACATCTCCTATAGCAGCACCGCGCCCAGCTTCAGCGGAAGCAAGGTGGGCTGGTACAACGGTGAGGACCGCTGTGTGGGCGTGTTCAAAAGCGACGGCAGCAGCAACATCCTGCCCTTCTACTGCACCGGCGGCTGGTTCTTTTACGGCACTCTAGAAGACGGGGTGTTTTTGGACACCTCCAGCCCGGCCAGTAGCAAGACCGCCGTTGCGGTGGGAGCCCCGAACCTGGGACGTTTGGCGGTCCTGATACATTATTACTGCTCCCCGGCTGCCAGCCGTGAGATTGCTTTTGACAACGGTGACAGTAGCGCCGACTTGAGCAGCAACAAGTATTACCGTTTCGAGGACATCGGTGGGGCCTCGGAGGTGGCGCTATTGACCGACGCCAGCCAACAGGTCAACTACCGCGCCCAGAACAACCCCAGCGTCACTCTCTGCCTGCGCGGCTTCAAGCTGCCCGCGGGCATGACCGCCTAGGAGGGCAGCATGAAACACGCCTACGACCCCAATAGCGGCGCCTTCAACGGCATCTGCATTTCCCCCAGCCCGGCCCAGGTGGCCGCCTGGGAAGCCCAGGGACTCACGGTGGTGGACGGTCCTCCCCTGGACCGCGAACTCTACAACTACCTGGGTGGCGCACTCAGCACCAAAGTCGAGGTCACCCTGAGCCCGGACCAGACCAATATAGAGGCCGACGGGGTGGATGAAGCGCTGGTCACGGTCAGCGTGGCCGGCGAAGCGCCCCCGGCCAGCATCGAGCTGCTGGTGGCGGGAACTGCAGAGACCGTGACTCTCACCAACGGTGAGGGCCATCTCACCCCCATCAGCGCCGAGACCCCCTGCACCGTGGAAGTGACCCTATCAGACACCATCACCTACCGGGGCGAACCGGTGGAAATAGAGGCAAAGGACAATGGTTAGCAACAAGACAAAAAAGGACAAGCTTAAAAAGACCAAGGTGAAAAAGCAGGGGGGCAAGCTGGTGGCCAGCGATCCTTCCTCCCTCAAAGGGGTCTACGCCGAGCTGGAGGCGGCCAACTTCAGCGCCAAGCAGGAGGCCGCTTTGAAGGCCATCTTCGCGGCGTTGAGCGAGGACTAGGCATGGCGGTAACCGCGGACCAGATGCAGCTGCGGCGCATCCTCAAGGATGTCTGGCCCGGCCTGTGGCCAGAGTTGCCCGACCGCACGGTGTTGCTGCCCAACCTGGAACAGGTGCAGACCCTCATGGGCCGCACCTGGCTGGAGCGCTACCGTTACCAGTTGGAACGCTTTGATTGCGACGACTTTGCCCTGGTGGCCCATGCCTTCGTGGTACAGGAGCGCTACAAGAGCGGCGACCAGCACGGCTGGGCCTTCGGCCAGGTGCGCGGTTTGTTCGACGGCGCGGTCACCGGCCACGCCATGAACTGGGTGGTCACCGATGACAAGGTGGTGCGATATGTGGAGCCCCAAGACGATTCTGTGCGCCGGGCTGATCCTGCTGACGTTATCTGGCGTCTTTGGCTGTAGCGACCCGGCCCGGGACTACCGGGACTGGCCCATCCAGCCCGGGCCGCAGAAGGCCTTGGGCGCAGGCGTAGCAGTCCCCTGAGACAATCCCTCCCCCTCCCTCCAGCCCCCGGCCGCCGGCCCGGCCCTCCCCAACCGGGCCGGCGGCCCTTTCCCGACCAATCCCCGCCGTGCTATTTTGATAAATACCTATCCCACTCGGTTTAAGGAGGCGCGGTTTTGTCCTGGCGTGAAATGTATGAGGCGCGTTTGACCGACCCGGGCCGGGCGGTGAGAGCGGTGGGCCGCGGCCAGCGGGTGTTCGTGGGCTCGGCCTGCGCCGAGCCCAGCGGCCTGGTGGCCGCCCTGATGGAGCGGGCTGATGAACTGCACGACGTGCAGCTACTTCACTTCGTAACCCTGGACTCCGCCGAGTTCACCCAAAAGCGCTTCGACCGCCGCTTTCGGCACAACGCCTTTTTCATCGGCAGTTCCACGCGCGAGGCGGTGGGCAGCGCCCGGGCCGACTACACCCCGGTGTTCATGCACCAGATCCCCAGTCTGTTCAAGAGCCGCCAGGTGGACCTGGACGTGGCCCTGATCCAGGTGAGCCCGCCGGATGAGCACGGCTTCGTCTCCTTAGGCATAGGGGTGGACGTCTCCCGTTCGGCGGCCGAAAACGCGCGCCACGTCATCGCCCAGGTGAACCGCCATATGCCGCGCACCTTTGGCAACACCTTTTTGCACGTGCGCCAGGTAGACAGCTTCGTGGAGCTGGACGAGGAGTTGATGGCCTTCCCCTATCCCCCCCTGGATGAGGTGGGCGAGACCATCGTCGAAAACGTGGCCAGCCTGATCCACGACGGCGACTGCCTGCACATCGGCTACGGCCACATCCCCTACGGCGTCTTGAGCAAGCTGGGCGACCGCAAGAACTTAGGCATGCACACCGAGGTGGTGTCTGACGCCATGATCGATTTGATCGAGGCCGGGGTGATCAACGGCAGCAACAAGGTGTTCCTGCCCGGCCGGGTGGTGACCTCCTTCTGCATCGGCACCCAGGCCATGTATGACTACGTGCACAACAACCCCAGCTTCTTGTTTTTGCCCAGCGACCTGGTCTACAGCCCTTTGGAGATAGCCAAGAACCCCCAGGTGATCTCGGTAGGCAGCGCCATGCAAGTGGATCTCTCCGGCCAGATATCGGCCGAGGCCGCGGGCTATCATTTCTACTCGGGCATCGGCGGGCGCCTGGACTTCATGCGCGGGGCGGCCATGAGCCCCGGCGGCCGCTCGGTGATCGTGTTGCCCTCCACCACCCGGGGTGGCGAGACCAGCCGCATCGTGCACCACTTGGACGCCGGCGCCGGGGTGATCGCCACCCGGGGTGACGTGGACTATGTGGTCACCGAATACGGCATCGCCTATCTGCACGGCCGCTCCATCCGCGAGCGGGCCCTGGCCCTGATCAACATCGCCCACCCCAAGCACCGGGCCGAGCTGCTGGACCAGGCCAAGGCCGACGCCTACCTCTACCCGGACCAGGTGCTCTACATCAGCGACGTGGACCTCTACCCAGCCTGGGCCGAGGCCAGCGTGACCCTCAAAGACGGCTCGCAGGTCAACATCCGGCCGGTGAAGCCCACCGACGAGGTGATGATCCAGGAGCTGTTCTACTCCCACTCCGAGGAGACCGTGTTCAACCGCTATTTCCGGCCGGTCCGCGCCATGCCCCACGTGGAGGCCCAGGACCTGGTGAACCTGGACTACTCCCAGCAGATGGCCCTGGTGGCCACCACCGGGCCGGTGGGCCGCGAGCAGATCGTGGGGGTTGGGCGCTACAGCTTGGGCGACCCCACCGGCCTGGCCGAGGTGGCCTACACGGTGCACGACCAGTACCAGGGCACCGGGCTGGGCACGGTGATGCAGGACCACCTGACCGCCTATGCCAAGAAAAAGGGCGTGCCCGGCTTCTGGGCGGTGAGCTTCGGCTCCAACAAGGCCATGCTGGCCGTATTCGGCAAGCTGGGCCCCTACAGCCGCCAGATCCTGGAGCCCGGGGTGTGGCGGGTGGAGCATTGGTTTGATGGGGAGCCGGAGGAGGGCGGGGAGTCGGAGGAGTAGGCTGGGTAGAGCGATTTACTGTAGGTTGGGTAGAGGAGCCGCAGGCTCCGAAACCCAACAAATCCCTTCCTGAGTTTTCAAAGTAAAAGATCATGAGAGCTAAAGAAGGTTTTGAGAAACTCAGGGAAGTGTTGAAGGATGAGTGCGTCATTGGAATGATGCATTGGAACGTATGGCGTCAGATGAAAAATTTCATTCCAGAAAAAAATAAGATTGTAAACATTAGCCCAGCTTTTTATCAAATAACACTTGCTGCCCATTATAAAAGCTTTATTCTGTCCATTAATAAACTATTTGATAAAGCGCACACGCGGCGCGAAAGTTTACATTCATATCTAAAATACGTGAAAAGAAATCCTGGCATTTTCGATGCCGAGAGGTATGATGACTGTCTCGATATTTGTTTGGAAAATGATATTTTAAGACTTGCTGCTATTGAACCAAAACTAAAAGTAGTTAATAATTGGCGGCATACGCAAGTTGCACACCTGCCTAAAACACAAAACATTAGTTCGCTCGCGGATTCGAGAGAAAAAATTCTAGTTAGGGATATTGATGAAATATTTGAGGTTGCAGAAGACATAATTAATCGTTATTCAAGATATTTTGATCGAAATACAAATTTTTTGCTTCCCTGGAATTGGTACGACTTTAAATATTTGTTGGATGCCGCTGAAAAAGGAGAAGAAGTGAATCTTTAAGAATTGGAAGCTCGTTGCTCTCATTAACTTGGTACGCCCTGTGTAACCCAACACTCTTTCTTTATTGGCTTACGCGCCTTCTCCCCAGACCCAACCAGATCAACCCCGGCGCTAGTAACAGGGTGCCAGCTAACTCCTTTCAATTTCCACCACAATCTGGATCTTCTTCGGCCTAGGCGGCAAAGGGACAAGGAGTAGGTTGATTGAAGTGCAACGGGGCCAGACATTAAGTGAGGCGGTTGTGCTGTTGTCTTAAGTGGCCAGGCCGCTAACCCAATCTACGAGGAGCCTTTCACTCTTTTCTCGCCTCCGCTATACGCAGCCACCAGATACAGCACGCCCGCCAACAAGGGAACCAGCATGTGAAAAATCAGCTCCCCGTGCATGACCAGGCCCAACAACAGCCCCGGCACGAGGGGAGCGGTCACCAGCCAGCCTCCAACCTTTTCATATTTCCAGCCCAGGGCCAGCCCCATGAACATCAAAGGGAAAATGCTCAACCAAATATTATCCCATGTGGTGTAGGAGGACTTGGCGAAGGGAAGCGGGTTTCCATCACCGAAGTAGAAAGGCAAACCGAACACCAACACTGCCAGGGAAATAATCCGCGCTGTCCATTTGGCCGCAATCAGCCAATTGCCGCTCAACCTCATTTTTTTCTTTCCACACATCATGAATTGCGTGGGTGCCTTGCAGTTAACAAGACCTCCTAAACCGGTTTCGCTAAATCATACACCGCCTTTAGCCTTTTAGGCTGTGTAGAGCGCAGCGAAACCCAACAATCTTCTACTCCCCCAACCGCCCTACGCCTCCTGCCCCAAGCCAGGCCTGCGCCACCACCAAATCGTAACCGCCAGGCAAGGCACCAGCATGTACCAGGTGCCGAACGGAGCGATCACCAGGCCCGCCAGGGGGGCGGGCAGGGCCGCGCCCACGGCCATGGTGATGATCAACACGCCCAGGGGCGAGACCAGCACCATCCAGCGCGGGAAAGCGGTGCGTCCGCTGAGCACCGCCACCGCGTGCCAGACGGCGCCGCCGTACATGGCCAACAGCGCGGTCAAATCGCCCATCAAAAAGTGGTCCAAGATATAGCTTTGCGCGGTGGCGTAGAAGACCGGGTCCGTGCTGCCGGCCACGGCTTTGGCCTGGGCCAGGACGCTCAAAAAGGCCCAGCCGCAGTGCTGGATGCCGCCGATCATTAGTAAGGCATAGGCCAACAGGGCGCAGGGCACCAGGGACAGCCAGACCCCGGCTTGCCGCATGCCCAGCCACCAGGGAAGGTAGGACAGGGCGTAAAGGGGATAGAGCCAGCCGGCGGTCTGGGCCAGGAGCACCATGCCGTGGGAGCGGCCGCCGGCGGTGCGCACCACCTCCCACACCGCTGGCGAAAAATAGCCGCCGCCGCTCAGGGCAGGCGAGTAGCCGTAGATGAGGTCGCACACCCCGTTCCAGAGCAACAGGATGCAAAGGGAGACGCCCAGCAGGCGCAGGCGGTGCTGCCAGCGCTGGTTGGCGGCCTCGGGCCCGGGCGGGGCAATGTGCGCGGTGTCGGAATAATTCATATTGTTGCCTCGTATAACCGTAGACAATTGGTGATCGCCGCTGATTGATAGGACGGTGGGTCCTTGCCAGGGGCGGTTTGCCAATCAGGTCGCGGCGGCCGGGCCGCCTCCCGATTATGGCCCTGCCTTTATTCTCCGGCCAAGGACAAATTCTCCGGCGGGAGGTTGGGTCGGGTGCAAGGAGACCCGGCAAGGACATTGCTTGGCTTGGGGGACCGCCGCCCCAGCGGGTTTACGCCTCGCACTCCGAGTCCAGGCTTTCTGCTACAATCCCCCCAAGCAAAAACTTAGAAATGGAGCCGCAGATGCGCGAAGAACCCGTATCCATTCCCGTGGACAACCAGATCACCCTGGAGGGCGGCTACAGCCGGGCCGCCCAACCCTGGGGTCAGGCCCTGGTCCTGCACCCCCATCCCCTGTACGGCGGCAACATGCACAACAACGTGGTGCTGGCCCTGGTCGAGGCCGCCTTGGCCGCGGACTTGAGCGCCCTGCGCATCAATTTCAGGGGGGTGGGCCGCTCCGGCGGCCGGCACGAGGACGGCGTGGGCGAGGTGGCCGACGTGATTGCCGCCGGGGATTGGCTGCAGCAGACCGGTCCGGGGCCCCTGGTGCTCATGGGATATTCCTTTGGTAGTCTGGTTGGGGCCAAGGCAGCGGAAAAGCTGGATAATCTGGCTGGAGGCGTCTGGGTGAGCCCCCCGCTGGTCTTGGGAGACCTGCCCCCCTGGCCAGAGGGGGCCGGGCCGCTGTTAATGGCCTGTGGCGACCGGGACGAATTCACCAAGCTGGATCGCTTGCAACGCTACGATGATGCACTGGGTGCACGGAGCAGTTTGCAGTTGCAGCCTGGGGGCGATCATTTCTGGTGGGGAGGGGAGAGTGCACTAAATGAGTGGGTGGGGGATTATATCCGGCAATTGGCAGGTGATTTGTCCCCAGGCTCTTAACAGCAAGATTTGGTAGTTAAAAAATAATAATACACAATATATTGTTTTAAGGGTTGACATTGACTTTTTGGCCTTGCTAGGGTGGAACTCGATATATAATGCACTGTTCTGAATGGGCGCTCGCCCTCTCTCTGCTCTGCAAGCGACCTGATAGCCCTTAAACAGGGGTGAGCCAGACGGTTGGAGAGCAGTTGTTCCCCCATAGGAAGGTCATTGATCTTCCCCCTCCCCGCTCAGGGCCGGGCCGGCGCCGGCCCTGATCCTTTTAACTCAAGGTTTGTGCCTTTGTGCCGTTTGGGTGTTCCTGGGCCCGCTGGCTTGCCTCCATTGCCCTGGCCGTGCTAAATATTTAATAGCACCTACGAAAAAAGCCGGAGCCTCATGCCTGAGCAGGACCAAGACAACACCGCGCTGGATCAGTTGCGCGAAGCCGCCCAACAGTTGGAGAAGTTTCGCCAGATCGTGGAGAGCGCCGACTCGGCAGTGGTGAGCATCAACGAGGCCCATGAGGTGGTCTACATGAACCGCGCCGCCGAGCGCATGTTCGGCTACAGCCGCGAGGAGATCATGGGCGGGGACCTGGCACCCCTGATCCCCGAGGAGCACCGTGAGCGGCACCGTTCCTACGTGGAGCGCTACATCAGGACCCGCCAGGCCCGGCTAATCGGCCACACCGCCGAGGTGGAGGGCCAGCGCAAGGACGGCAGCCGCTTCCCCATGCATCTGAGCATCAGCCAGGCCGAGGTGGCCGGCGGGGAGTTGTTCACCGCCATCATGCGCGACCTCAGCCCGGAGCACGACCTGGCCGAGCAGGTGCGCAAGAGCCAGCGCCTGGCCATCCTGGGCGAGATGGTGGCCACCGTCAGCCACGAGATCCGCTCGCCCCTGACCCTGATCGGCGGCTTCGCCCGTCAACTCAAAAAGGAGCCGGAGCTTTCGGACAAGGCGCTGCACAAACTGGACATCATCACCAGCGAGGTAGCCCGCCTGGAGACCATCCTCAAGGAACTGGGTGACCTCTCCCGGCCCCAGAGGTACAACTGGACCGAGACCGACCTGGGCCAGGTGGTCGACCGGGTGGGCGAGCTGATGGGGCCGGAGCTCAAGGACGCCCGGGCTCAGTTGACCATCATCAAGCACCAGGGCATCCCCCCGATCATGGCCGACGGCGACCGCCTGAGCCAGGTCCTGATCAACCTGATCAACAACGCGGTGCAGGCCAGCGAAAGCGAGCCGGAAGTGGAAGTGGAGGTGGGCCCCGGCCCTGGTGGCGGGGTGCTGCTCAAGGTGCGCGATGAGGGCGGCGGCATCCTGCCCCAGATCAAGGACAAGCTGTTCACCCCCTTTTACACCACCAAGTCCACCGGCACCGGCCTGGGGCTGCCCGTGGCCCGGCGCATCGTGGAGGAGCACGGCGGCTCCATCGAGCTAATCGACAACGACCAGGGAGGCACCACGGTGAGAATCCTCCTGCCGCCGCCGCCGGCCCTGCAGCAGGACCTGCCCCTGAACTCCACCTGAAACGCCAAGCCCACCCGGCTACACGAGCCAGGTCCATGGACTCCGAGAGATGAAGCCTCCCCCCACAGCATAGCCTCTAAAACCGCGCTTACTGGTCAAGACCCGGCTATCCGAAGAGTTGTTAAGGAAAGAAGGGACACTGAGGAAACATTTGCTGTGGGGCGGGAGGGTGGGGCCGGTGTGTAGTCCGCACCCGCCCCACCTGACCAGAGCCAGGCCGGCAAGCGCCAAGCCCACCTGGAGGAATGAGGGCTGCCGAAGGGTCTGTCAGCCGGCCTTACACTGGAGACCAGCATCCACCGCCGCGATCATGGCCGCTGTGCAAATCAGCCCTTTTTCCTTAACTGCTTCTTTTATTATCTGACTTGAGCGGCACACGGCTCAGGCGCCGGTGACAACCTCGCCCGGCCATTTGACCCGCCCCCGCGGGAACCCGTTGAAGGGCGGTGTGGTGGGGCCCAGGAACAAAAAGGCGTCGGAATGGTGGTCGCGCAGATGCTCCCGGCAGAAGCGGTTGACCCGTTCATCGTGGTGCCAGGGAATGCGGCCTCCCCAGAGCGGGGCGGGGTAGATGTCATAGAACATGCGGCCCTCCAAGTCGCAGCGGTGGGCGCCGAAGGCCTGGCCGCAAAAGCCCTGGCGGATCTGCCGCTCCCCCGGGTCCCACTCTTCCCAGTCGTAGCGGGGATAGAAACGCACCCAGGGGTCCTGCCACAACTTGGCCACCACCCGGGGGTTGGCGCTGCGCAGGGCGGCGTAGAAATGGTCGCTATCAAAGGCCTGGGAGGCCAGGTCCAAAGTGAGACCGTTGCACAGCGCCATCAGGCGGCCGCCACTGCGCATGGCCGGCAGCACCAGGCCCGAAAGCAGGTGACAAACCGGCCGGCCGCCGGAATGCAACAGATCGGCGGTGAAAACCCCGGCCAGGTCCTCGCCCTTGAAGGCCCGCAAATAGAGGTCCGCGCCCAGGAACTCGGGCAGGTTTTCGCGGTCGTACTCCGGGTGGTCTATGAAGCTGTGATGCAGCACCCGCTCCAACTCGGGGCGCAGCTTGTCCTGCTTCTTTGGGCTCAGGCCGAAGTTGACCTGGATACGGTAGGGCGGCTCCTCCAGCCATATGGGATCATGCTTGGTTCCGGCAGCCATACCCCGTGCCCTCACATGTCGTTGAAGCTGGGGTGGGTCACGTGCGGCGAGTCGATCATCTTGAGTATCATGCGGTACTGGCGCAGGGGCACCTTGCTCTGCCAATGGCCGCTCACCTCGGCGGCGAACACCGCGGCCAGAAACACCAGGCCCACCGCCGCGCCCAGGGCGGTGATGGACCAGGGCCGCTTGCCCAGCCCTTTGCTCTTCAACTCCAAGGTGTCGGCCACCGGACAGACCGCGGTGCAGTCCAGGCAGCCGGAGCACTCGGAGCTGATGATGCGCGGCTTGGCCGCCACCGGCAGGCTGTGCGGGCAGACCTTGGAGCAGGAGCCGCAGTCGATGCAGGTCTCGGCGTTACGCTCCACCCGGGTGGGGCTGACCAGGGAGAAAAGGCCCATCAGGGCGCCGTAGGGGCAGAGGTAGCGGCACCAAAAGTTGCGCACGAACAAAGAGGCGATCACCAGCCCGGTCAGCACCCCGGCGGTGAGCAAGGTCATGCGGGTGAAGAAAAAGAGCATCTTCACATCAGACAGGGTGTAGTAGGGCGCGTTTAGAAAGCTCAGGATCTCCATGGCCGTCATGCGCAGGATCACCCACATGAAAAAGCCCAGGATGAGGTACTTGAGGCCGCGCAAGGGGATGTCCAGCCACTTGGGCAGGCGCCAGTTTTGGCCGAACATCTTTTGGCCCAGCTTCCAGAGCCATTCCGACACCGCGCCCGCCGGGCAGAACCAGCCGCAGAAGGACTTGCGCAACACCAGGCAGACCAGGGCGGCGTAGCCCAGGATTACCATGGCCGCCGGATGCACCGGGTCCCAGAAACCGGTCTGCAAAAACAGCTTCCAGCCCATGAAGGCGCCGATGGGCAAAAAGCCCTCCACCCCGGCCGGGCGCTGGATGCTGACGGGGCCGGTCCCCATGGCCTGTTGCACGAAGAAATAGAATTGCACCCCCAGGGCCAGGGTGAGCACGAACACCGCCAACTGGAACCAGTTGCGTCCGTTCCAGGCATAGGGCTTGGCGGCTTTACGTTTCTGGTAGGATGGTTCCGGCTCTTGGTTCATGGGCCTCCACGCCGAGGCCCGGCCTTTTTTAAAAAGTCCGGGCCAAATTGAAAGCAGCCTCTGTATTAATTATTACCTGCTGAGTCGTGTTTTGTCTTTAGCCCGGATATTTCATGAAGGTTGGGCGACATTTGCGATTCGAGTAGGATTCATCATGGAATTATGAAAAAACCATCTACGATGTCGGGGTACGATTT
>JANQFN010000272.1 GCA_028277825.1 Desulfarculaceae bacterium | reverse complement strand
CCCGGCTCACCACGAGTCCGGTGTCCGCCAGTTGTGCATAGGGCAGGTCTTGGTGTTTCTCGGCCCAGGCTTTGGTGGCCTGCGGCGTGGCGCAAGAGGGCAACATGTTTGTAGGGCCTTTCAGTGTAAGGTCAAAAGCGCCGTGCTGGCAGCGGGCGCGGCCCAACCGGGCCGGGCGGCCGGCTCTCCGGCGCCTCCATCTCTAACTCAAAGCGTACTTCTTGATCTTATAGGCCAGGTTGGACTTGGTCAGCCCCAAGGCCTCGGCGGCGTGGGCAGCCACCCCGTCGGCCTCGGCCAAGGCGCGCAGGATCATGCGCTTTTCCAGGTCTTCCAGGGCGTCCACCAGATTGACCCCGGTGGGCAGCTCGGTGAAACCCGCTTCCTTGCCCGCCTCGGGCCGCAACTCCAGGGGCAGGTCCGTGGGGGTGATGGCCGAGCCGGCCAGGATCACCGCCCGCTCCAGGGCGTTTTCCAACTCGCGCACGTTGCCCGGCCAGGAGTGCTGATAGATCATCTCCATAGCCTCCTTGGAGACCTGGGGCGCGGCCCGGCCCACCTCGGCCGCGTATTTTTTGACAAAATGGGCCACCAGGGCGGGCAGGTCCTCGCGGCGCTCGGCCAAAGGCGGCACGTCGATGCGCACCACATTCAAACGGTAGAACAGGTCCTCCCGGAAGCTCCCCTCTTCCACAGCCAGGGCCAAATCCCGGTTGCTGGCCGCTACTATACGCACGTCGACTGATATGGCCTGGTTGCCGCCCACCCGCTCAAAGGTTTTTTCCTGCAGCACCCGTAAAAGTTTCACCTGCACCGCCGCGCCCAGCTCGCCCACTTCGTCCAAAAACAGGGTGCCCTGATGGGCCATCTCAAAGCGGCCCTTGCGTCGGGCGGCGGCCCCGGTGAAGGCCCCCTTCTCGTGGCCGAACAGTTCGCTTTCCAAAAGGGTCTCGGTCAGCGCCATGCAGTTGACCGCCACAAAGGGTTCCTGGGCCCGGGGTGAGCGCTCGTGGATGGCCCGGGCGATGAGCTCCTTGCCGGTGCCGCTTTCGCCGTTTAAGAGCACCGTGGCCCGGGTGGCCGCAACCTTGTCCACCAGGGCGTACACCTCGCGCATTGACGGCGAGTCGCCGATCAACTCGCCGTAGCCCTCCAACTCCTGCCGGAGCAGGCGGTTTTGAAACAACAGGCGGCGCACCTTGAGGGATTTTTCCACGGTCAACAACAGCTCGGTGTTTTCAAAGGGCTTGCTGATGTAATCGGTGGCACCCAGTTTCATGGCCTCCACCGCGTTTTCCACGGTGCCAAAGGCGGTCATCACCACCACGGGCAGGTCCGGGTAGCGGTCCTTGAGCCGGCGGATCAAATCCAGGCCGCTCATCTGAGGCATGCGCATGTCGGTGACCACCAGGTCCGGCTCGGCGTCTTGCACCAGGGCCAGGGCCCTGGCGCCGCCCTGGGCGGCGGCCACCTCGTAGCCCGCCTCGGACAAAAGGGCCTCCAAAACCACCAGGTAGTTTTTTTCGTCGTCTACGACCAGAATTCGTTCCAAAGGACCATCCTCAAATCAGTCCAGCCGTCTAGTGAAGCCCCCCGACCGCAGGCAACAGCACCACCACCTTGGCGCCGCCCCCTTCGGCGTCGCCCAACTCCAGCTTGCCGTGGTGGCTGGCCACGATGTTGCTCACGATGGAAAGCCCCAGGCCGGTGCCTTTTTCCCTGGTGGTGAAGAAGGGGTCCAGCAGACGGCCCTTCACCTCGGGTTCAAAGCCCGGTCCGTCGTCGCTCACCTCCACACGCACCAAACTCTGCTTGCCGCTCTTTTCAGTGGAGGTGGCCACGTTCAATATGCCGCCTTCTTCCATGGCCTGCACCGCGTTGTTGAATATATTCAAAAAGGCCCGGTACAGGATATCCTCATCGCCCAGCACCATGACCCGGGGGGTCTGATAGCGCCTCACGGTCTTAACGCCCAGGCGCTGGGTTTCCGGCTGCAGGAACTTTAGAATGCGGTCCAGCACCTCTTCCACCTTGAGCGGTTCCAGCTTGAGCTGCTGGGGCCGGGCAAAATCCAAAAACTCGGTCACCACCTGGTTCAGACGGGTGCTCTCTTCCACGATCACCCCGGCCAGGGGCTTGGAGGACTCATCCACCCGGCTGCCCAAAAGCTCCGCGGTGGAGCGCACGATGCCCAAGGGGTTTCTGATCTCATGAGCAACGCCGGCCACCATGCGCCCCAGGGAGGCCAGGCGCTCGGCCTGGTTGAGTTGCTCTTCCAGCCGGGCCTGCAAAGCCGCCCTTTGCGCCATGATGCGCTGGCCCCGGATCACGATGGACCTGAGTATCACGAACAACAGGGCCATCATCACCAACAGGGTGGCCAGGATCAGCATCTGGTTGAGCCAGACCTCGCGGAAGTCCTGGGATATGTCCAGAATGATCTCGAACACCGCCCGGGTGGGGCCCAACTCGGCGGTGAGGCGCCTTTCATCGCGCAAGGGGATGAAGGTTTTGAGCACCCGTTTGCCGCCGCCGCCCATCTCGAAAAAGTTCAGCGGCGGCTCCATGATGCTCACCGGCTTGCCCGCCGCGGCGCTGCGGAAGGAAGGGCCCTCATCCCCCACCCGGCCGATGAAATCCGCCTGGGTGCTGTAGATGATGTTGCCCTCCATGTCCAGGATGTTGACCTTGTTCACGTGGAAGGAATGGATGGTGTTTTTCACCACCGCGTCCAGGAGCTTGAACTGTTCGGGCTGGCCCACGTTGATGCCGCCGTGGTCCCTGAGGGTGGGGATCACGAAACGCACCATCACCTGGTGATTCAGGTTCTCGGCCAACAGCAGGGCATATTGCTCGCGCTTTTTCAAAAAGAAGTCGCTGGCCCGGCGGCTGACCGCCGAGGAGATGAGCAGGGAGAAGAGCAGAATGATGACCAGGCTGGTCACCGAGAAATACTTGACCAGTTGAAAAGGCTTGGTGGCCTCGTTTTCGCTGAACTCCCCGGGCGGGGGCAGCGTGGCGGCGGCCAAGTCGTTCAAACCATGCTCCTAAATGACATAGTCCCCGCCGGTTTCCAGGGCGTCCAGGTGCGCGGCCTGGTCCTCAAAGCCCTTGCGGCCCATGAGCCCGTAAGTGAGCTTTTTGCTCAACTCCACCCCGGGCTGGTCCAGGGGGTTGATGTTCAACAAGGCCCCGGCCATCACCGTGGCCAGTTCCAAAAGATAAATCACCTGGCCCAGCACGAACTCGTCTATCTCCGGCAGGCGCAGGCCCAGGCTGGGGCGACTCTGGCTGGCCAGGGCGGCGGCGGTGGCCCGGGCCTCGGCCTGGATCAGCTCGGCCATGGTGCGCCCGCCCAGATAGGACAGGGCCTCGATCTCCGGGTACAACCCCGGGATCTCCAGATCGCGCCCGTAATTGCCCAGGGTGAGGAACATGATGAGTTTGTCGGCCGGGCCCTCCATGTAGAGCTGCAATTGGCTGTGCTGGTCAGTGGCGCCCACCGCGGCCACCGGGGTCTGGCCGCTGTTGACCTGATGTCCGTCCAACGAAACCGCCTTGCCCAGGGACTCGGCCCAGAGCTGGGCGAACCACTGGGCCAGGCCCATCAGATCGCTGGCATAGGGCATCATCACCAAAACGTTGCGCCCCCGGCCGGCGAAACCCATGGCCAGGGCAGCCAGCAAATAGGCCGGATTTTTCATGAGGCGTCCGCTGCCACAGTCCGCGGCCATGGCCGCGGCCCCGTCCAACAGGACCTGCACGTCGTGTCCGGCGCAGGCTAGGGGCAACAGGCCCACCGGGCTGAGCACCGAAAAGCGGCCGCCCACGTTGGGCGGCACGTTGAGGATGGCCACCGGCTCGTCTGAGGCGATGGCTCGCAGGTTGCCCTTTTCCGGGTCCGTGGTGAACACCAGGCGCTTAAGCGCCTCCTCCCGCCCCAACTTGAGCTCCAAGATATCGCGCACCACCAGAAACTGGGACATGGTCTCCGCAGTGGAGCCGGACTTGGAGACCACGTTAAATACGGTGCGGGTAAGGTCCAGTTGGTCCAAAAGTTCGCCGAACAGGCGTGGGTCGCTGTTGTCAGCCACGAACAGGCGCATGGCTCCGGGCTCGGCCGGTTTGCCGTGGCGCAGGACGCCTTTCAAGGCCATGTCCACCGCCGTGGCCCCCAGGGCGCTGCCGCCGATGCCCAAGACCACCAAGTTGTCGGCCATCAAAGCGATGCGCCCGGCTAGATCCTTGAT
Organism: Desulfarculaceae bacterium; assembly: GCA_028277825.1. GTDB lineage: Bacteria > Desulfobacterota > Desulfarculia > Desulfarculales > Desulfarculaceae > Desulfoferula. Next base: position 4,508 of record JANQFN010000272.1, on the reverse strand, counting down.
CTCGCCCAGGTCCTGTTCGGCCAGGTCCATGAAGCCCAGTTCGCCGGCCTGGTGTCGTTCCTGCAACTGCTTGTGCAAGTCAGCCACTTGGCCGGCCATCTCCTTGAACCAGGTGTCGCCGAAACCGGCCTCGCCCAGAATTTTATCCAGGCAAAAGGCGTAATCGAGCTTCACGTTGCGCTGGGGCATGGCTTCATTCCTTTGCTATGCCCGCTTCCGCCTCAGCGGCGGGGCTTGGCCACGATCTCGCTGACATACAGGTTTAAAAAACGCTTGCTGGGCGCGGCCTGGATCAGACACACCGTGTCCCAGCCCTTGGCGGTGCCGCCCAGGGCCACCACTTCCTCGCCCTCGGGCACCAGACCGGCGTCGCAGGCCTCCATTACGATTTCGCAAGCAACCTTGACCCCTTGGCCCAGGCGGCGCAGGGTGGCGGCCACGATCTGGGTGGGCCCGTAGCCGCCAAAGGCGCCGGAAAAGGCCACGTCAAAGGAGTGGGTCAGGATGGTGGTGATAAGCACTTTGCCGCCAAGGGCCTCTATGCCGCTTTTATTCTCCGGGGTGAACTCCACATGCCCCGGCTCACGGAAGTTGGCCGAGTGGCCCACCACCACCAGGTTGAGGCCCGCCTGCAACTCGGTGGTCATCTTTTGAGCTATTGCCAGGCCGCTGCCGCCGCTGGTGCTGGCCGCCACCACGTGGGCTGCACCGGCGGAGACCAGTTCGCGGGTCAAGTCCAGGCAGGTTTCGGTGTTTCGGGGTCCGGGCTTGTCAAAATAATGAACCAGGCGCTGCATGCCGTCTCCAAGAAGGGGTCCGTTAATGGTTGATATGAGTATACGTTGCCCGCCCCGGGCGGACAAGGAGAACAAAAATTGACAAAGTTTCAAATTCGCGCTATGTACTGGGACCAAGATTTCACTTGATAACTTTCCCGCTCGAAAAAATTTCCCATGCTCCGGAGGCGCCCGTGAAGGATATGCTGGATCATCTCGCTGACCAAATTCTGGATTTGGATGGCAGCGAGCTCAATGAATTCCTTCCTGAAATGCAGGCTCGCATGGAAAACTGCGACCTCAGCCCGGAGTGGGAACGCTCGGTGATCACCTTCTTTTTGATCAACGCGGTGCGCTACAAGTGCTCCCAGGCCTCCAAGTACCAGCAGATCGAATGCCCCCGCGCCCCGGGCGAGCGGCCCCACCTCAGGGTGGTCAAATAGATTTAGTCCTCTTTTTTGTCCTTTCGCAGGCGGGCCTTGTCCCGCCTTAATTGTTGCAAGCGCTCCTGGAGAAACTTCTCCCGTCCCCGGGAGGTGGGGTGGTAGTAGCTCCTGCCGGCCAGGCGGTCGGGGAAGTACTCCTGGCCCACCACCGCGTCCGCAAAGTCGTGGGGATACTGGTAATCCTTGCCATAACCCAGGCCCTTCATCAGCTTGGTGGAGGGGTTGCGCAGATGCAAAGGCACCTCCAGGGGCCCCAACTCCTGGGCGTCGCGCTTGGCCGCCTTGAAGGCGGTGTAGACCGAGTTGGTGCGCGGCGCCAGGGCCAAATAAACCACGGCTTGGGCAATGGGCAACTCACCCTCGGGCGAACCCATCAAGTCATAGGCCCGGAGCGCCGCCATGACTTGGTTGATGGCGTAAGGGTCTGCCAACCCAACGTCCTCACAAGCGAAGTTGGCCAGGCGCCGCAGAATGTAATGCGGGTCCTCGCCCGCGGCCAGCATGCGCGAGAGCCAGTAAAGCGCCGCATCCGGGTCTGAGCCCCGCAGGGACTTGTGCAGGGCGCTGATCAGGTTGTAGTGCTCCTCGCCGTCCTTGTCGTAGCGCAGGGCCTTTTTGCCCACCGCTTCCTCGGCCAGAGCCAAGTCAACGGTCTTACCGCCGCCCTTGCCCAGGGGCGCGGCCTCCGCTGCCACCTCCAAGGCGTTGAGCAGCCGGCGGGCATCGCCAAAGGCGGTGGCGATCAAATGCTCTTCCGCCTCGGGGGTCAGTTCCACCCCCAGACCGCCCAACCCTCTCTCCGCGTCGCTCAGGGCCCGGGCCAGGATGGGGCGCAGTTCGTCTTTACTTAAGGGATGCAAGACCATCACCCTGAGCCGGGACAACAGGGCCGGAATCACTTCGAAGCTGGGGTTTTCAGTGGTGGCGCCCAACAGACAGATCACGCCGGACTCCACATGGGGCAAAAAGGCGTCCTGCTGGGCCTTGTTGAAGCGGTGGATCTCGTCCACGAACAAGACCGTGCCCCGGCCGGCGCGCAAAAGGGAGCGAGCCTCATCCACCACCCGCCGCACCTCGGCCACGCCTGAGAGCACCGCGGAGAACTCCACGAAGTGGGCATCCCAGGAGTGGGCCAAAAGCCGGGCCAGGGTGGTCTTGCCGGTGCCCGGCGGGCCCCAGAATATGAGCGAGACCGGCCGTTCGGCCCCCAGCATGCGGCTTAAAGCCTTGCCCTCATCCAACAGATGGCGCTGGCCCACGAACTCGTCCAGGCTGGCCGGACGCAGCCGCTCGGCCAGGGGCGCCCGGGCTCCGGCGGTCTGCTGCTGTTCATCCGGGCCGAAAAGGCTCACAGGGCCGCCGCCTCCCCCCCGAAGAGCCGGCGCCACCAGCGTTCGGGCTTGACCAGGGCCTCCAGCTTGTCCCAGGCCTCCTCGGCCGCCTTATACCCTTGATCCATGATCCAGGCCGCCTTGCCAAAGTCCGCCCAGTGCACGTCGCCCAGCTCCGGATGCAGAGCCAGATCCGCCTGCTCACAGAGCAGCTTGGTCAGGTGATAGCCCTGAATCTCGGTGTGGCGCAGATAATACTCCATGGCCTGGTCGGGCAGGTCCTGGGTCACGATCTCCTTGTCCACGTTCACCGCCAACACCGGCCCCCTGGCCCGCTGGCGGGCCACGGTGACCGGTACCAAACAGGCCGAGCCGCCGTCCACCAGCCACTGGCCATTCACCTCCACCGGCGCGGCCACGCCGGGCACCGCGCTGGAGGCCTGCACCGCCCGGCGCAGATCGCCGCGGTCAAACACCACTTCCTCGCCGCTCAGGATATCAGTGGCCACGGCAGCATAAGGCAGAGCGGTGTCCTCGATCTTGACCTTGGGCAAAAAGAAGCTGACCATGTCGTGAAAAAAGTCGTGGTCAAACAGCGATGGGTCCAGGAAAAACGATTTGACCAGCATGCCCTGGCTGAACAGCCGGCTGAGGCGGTCGGTGAGGCCTTTGCACTTGTCCCTGCCCGAGCTGCCCATCAGGGCCAAAAGGCGCGAGTCCGTGGCCAGGGAGTTGTCGGCGAACTCCAGCACCCGCTGGCGCATCTCCGCAGTGGAATAGCCCAAGGCATAACCCGCCCCGGCGATGGAGCCGGCGCTGACCCCCACCACGCCCTCCACCGGCACCCCGTGTTCCTCCAGCACCTCCATCACGCCCACGTGGGCGAAACCGCGGGCCCCGCCGCCGCCCAGGGCCAACGTCACTCCCGCCTGTTCAGCCGCCATAACCCCCGCCCCTTCGTTAGCAAGCTGTTTGAATGCAAATGTTTTACCGGCAATTGACTCTTTACAGGCAGCCCGGCTTTAGCTATATTTACCACCTGTCGGCAGCCCGGGTGGGCTGCAATCCCGACATCGCATAAACAATTTTATGAAGGTGGTGATTTAAGTGCAAGTCCAGGTTGTGGACAACAATGTCGAAAAGGCTATCAAGGTCCTCAAGCGCAAGCTGACCAAAGAGGGTGTGTTCCGGCAACTCAAGGAGAAACGCTGGCACGAAAAGCCCTCGGATATGCGGCGCCGCAAGCAGCGCCAGGCCAGACGCCGTCTGCGCCGTCAGATCGCCCGGGCCCGGGCCCGCTCCCAGCGCGGCTAGATAACATAGCCTCGACATACTAGCGGCTGCTCCCTCGTTGCGGGGCGGCCGCTTTGTTGTGCCCGCGCTTCGGGGCTTGCCGTCCTGGTTGGCGGAAAGAAAAGAAAGAGCAGGTAAGGGAAAAAGACAGTACGAGCCGGGTTCCGGGCAAGGGCAGAACGCCCACCCCTCTGCCACCCGCTTTGGACCTGGTGCCGGCAAGCCCACGTTTACAAGCCATCCCCTTCCCTTAGCAGCCCCCCCAGCACGTTGTCGCACCCCCACTCTGGGCGATTTCCCTTGCAGCCAACCCCTTCCCCGCTTCCTTAACAACTTCTTTTTCAGTCTTGCTTTCTTTTTTACACGCGCGCCACAAACACTATGTTCCCCACCCCTGCGCCTTCCGCGTCACTACTCATCATTTGTATAGCATATACCAGAGACAAAGGCAAGCCCCGGCTACCGCCAGACAAACCACCCCAATACGGCCGTCTTATCTGCCTCTTTCCTTACAAACTTCTTTTCTTGATTTTTTGGCAGGCGCAAATGCCTTGCAGAGAAGCTAGCCCGGATATTTCATGAAGGTTGGGCGACATTTGCGATTCGAGTAGGATTCATCATGGAATTATGAAAAAACCATCTACGATGTCGGGGTACGATTT
>JANQFN010000226.1 GCA_028277825.1 Desulfarculaceae bacterium | reverse complement strand
GCCGCCCATGCACCCCTACACCGAGGCCCTGTTGGCCGCCGCCCCGGTGCCCGACCCGCACCGGGTCATGAGCCAGCCGCCGGTCAAGGGCGACGTGGCTAGCCCCATAGACCCCCCTTCGGGATGCCGCTTCCATACCCGCTGCCCCGAGGCGCAAGCGGTCTGCAAGGCCGAGGAACCGCCGCTCAAGCCCATCGGCCCCGATCACCTGGCTGCCTGCCATTTCCGCTAGGCAACCACCGTTTTCTGATCAGGTCTGAAGAGGTTTTGAAAAAGGAAAAGGCCCTCCTGTTGCGAGGATCACCTTAGGGTCACAGCGCACCGGTCCAAAAAGCGAAGGCTAAAAAATAAAGGGTGATCCCGGCGGGGCGGCAAGGCGGGCAGTACTAGCGGTTTGCCCGCATCGACGCCACAGCGGCCTTTATGACCCTTCGATAGCCGGTATCGCACATCCCACATTTCTGGCCACCAGATACACCATAAAGAAAATGACTGTCCGTCCAGACCTCTTTGAGGGACATATCGGGTCACCCATGGGGCTTCGAGCGAGTTTCAGAGTCCCTACAGAAATCCAGTAATAGACGTCATCGCGAGGAGCGGCGGCAAAAGGGCTGCGCATAAACAAGAAAGCTCATCCGCCGCGACGTGGTGATCTTCCCCTTACCCTGGCAACTTGACGTCTAATAAAAAATTCAGGCCAATAGGCGGACGCTTGAGTCGCGGAGCATGGCTTTCACATCGCCCCGTTGCAACACCTCTTGTACTCGATAGGCCCCCGCTTGGGGTAAAGGGAGGATCGCCACGTCGCATCCTTTGCCAGGATGCTCCTCGCGATGACAACTATTCCTTGATTGCCTTCCAAAACTCTTGGTTCTTCACTCAAAAAAAGCGGCGGAAAGGTAATCACCCTTCCGCCGCATGATTATTTGGTTGTCGGTCGCCGCTTAAGGAACCGGCGTTTACTCGGACAGATAATCCGCCTGCTTGGCCTTGACCAGGTTGGTGATGGTGGCATTCACCGGCGTGGGCACTCCCTGCTCGTCGCCGGCGCGCACCACCGCGCCGTTGATGTAGTCCACCTCGGTGCGCCGCTGGGCGCGGATGTCCTGCAACATGGAACTGACGTTGGCCCCGGTGCGCCGGGCCACGTCCTCCACCGCGGCCAGCATGTCGCTGTGCAGGAACCTGATGCCCCGGGCCTGGCCCACCGCCACCGCCTCCTTGACCGCATCGGCCATGAGCCGCCTGGCGGCGGGCAACTCCAACAGGCGTCCGTTCTTCACCTCCAACAAAGCGGTGAGTGGGTTGATGCCCACGTTGATCACCAGCTTGGTCCAGATCAGGTCCTGCACGCCCTCGGTGGCGCTGGCCTCGAAGCCGGCGGCCAAAAGGAGATCCAGCACCTGGATGGTGAACTCGTCCACCGGGCCGCTGGCCGGGCCGATGTGGGTCTGGCCGTGGCCGGCGTGGCGCACCTTGCCGTGCCCCAGCAGGGTGGCGCCTTCGCTGGTGATGCCGCCCAAGACCCGCTCCTCGCCCAGGGCCTCCACCAGGGCCTCCACGTTGCCCGCGCCGTTCTGCAGAGTCAGGGCCCGGGCCTCGGGCGCCAAGTGGCGGCCCAGCACGCGGGCCACCTCCTGGGTGTGATAGGCCTTGGTGCAGACCACGGCCAAGTCCATGCCGGCCAACTCGGCCGGCTCGGCCCAGGCGGGAATGGCGTGGGTGTCGCTGCCCTCGCCGTGCTCCAGGATCACGCCTTGGCCGTTGATGTGGGCCGCGCGTTCAGGGCGGTAGTCCAACAGATGCACCGGGGCCCCGGCCTGTTTGAGGCGCGCGGCCAAAAGCAGCCCCATGGACCCCGGGCCCACCACCGCGATGTTCATCACAAACCCCCTAGACCTTGAGTTGGTCCACGATGGCCTGGTCCATGGCAAAGCTGTGCTCCTCGGCCGGGAAATCGCCGGCGGCGACATCGTTGATGTAGCCGGTGATGGACTCGGTCAGACCGGGGAAGATGTTTGCGTACTGCTTGGCCATCTTGGGCGGGTTGCGCTCGGCCAAGCCCACCAGGTCGTGGATCACCAGCACCTGGCCGTCGCACTCTGGCCCGGCGCCGATGCCGATGGTGACCATGGGCGTGGCCTGGGTGATGGCCGCGGCCAGGGGCGTGGGGATGCACTCGAAGACGATCAGGCTGGCCCCGACCTCGGCCAGGGCGGCGGCGTCGTCCACCAACTGCTGGGCGCCGGCCAGGTCCTTGCCCTGCACCTTGTAGCCGCCCAACTGGGCCACGCTCTGGGGGGTGAGCCCGATGTGGGCGCAGACCGGAATGCCCGCGCCCACGATGGCCTTGACCGTGGGGGCCAGCTCCACGCCGCCTTCCAGCTTCACGCAGTCGCAGCCGCCCTCTTTCATCAGGCGACCGGCGTTGGTGATGGCCTGCTCGATACTCACATTGTAGGACATGAAGGGCATGTCGCCGATCAAAACGGGGTATTTGAGGCCGCGGCGCACCGCCTTGATGTGGTGCAGCATCTCCTCCATGGTCACCGGCACCGTGGAGTCATAGCCCAGCACCACCATGCCCAGGCTGTCGCCCACCAGAACCGAGTCCACGCCGGCCTGGTCCATGGCCCGGGCGGTGGGGTAGTCATAGGCGGTCAGCATGGTGACTTTTTCGCCGCGCGCTTTTTTGGCAATGAGATCGGGGATGGTGATCTTTTTACGATCCATTAGTCCTCTCCAGTGGCAATAGGTAGAAGCATTGGATTATGTGACCGGTTCCCTTGGGCTTTTTAGCCGTCTGTTTCCCGTTGAAACGGGTTCCCAGCGGCCCGGCCCATTGGAGCCCGGAAGATTATAGCCCCATTGGTAACGGTAGTTTGGACTTATGTCAAGGACTACCGGAATTTGACACTAGAAAAACATTGACAGCCCTTCGCGGCTGTGGTGTGTTTGGTTGCGCCCGGGCTCGCGGGCCAGGGCTTCAGCAAAAAGATAGCAACATTAGCCGGCTACCTTAACTGCAGCCCTGAGCCTATCCTCCCAGTGAAACGCGGCGAAAGCCGCATAGTCTAGGTTTATATCTTAAAAGGAGTACTGATAATGGCAGCCAAAGTAGTAAAAGGGACCGACATCGCCGCTGAGATTCGCGAAGAACTCAAGGCTGAAGTTGCCGAGCTGAAAGAAAAAGCCGGCGTGACCCCCGGTCTGGTCACCATCCTGGTGGGCGCGGATCCCGCTTCGGTGTCCTATGTGACCGCCAAGGGCCGCACCGCCAAGGAACTGGGCTTCTACTCCATCCAGGACGACCAGCCGGCCGACCTGTCCCAGGAAGACCTGCTGGCCCTGATCGACAAATACAACGCCGACCCCGAGATCCACGGCATACTGGTCCAGCTTCCGCTGCCCAAACACATCGACGAGACCGAGGTCCTCTACCGCATAGACCCCGACAAGGACGTTGACGGGTTCCACCCGGTAAACGTTGGCAAGCTGATGATCGGCGAGGCGGTGTTCCTGCCCTGCACCCCGGCCGGTATCCAAGAGATGCTGGTCCGCTCTGGCGTTGAGATGAAGGGTGCCGAGGTTGTGGTGGTGGGCCGCTCCAACATCGTGGGCAAGCCCATCGCCAACATGCTGATCCAAAAGGGCGAGGGCGCCAACTCCACGGTGACGGTGTGCCATACCGGCACCAAGGACATTGAATTCCACACCAAGCGAGCCGATGTTATCATCGCGGCCGTGGGCGTGGCCGAGTTCGTCAAGGGCGACATGATCAGTGAGGGCGTTGCCATCATCGACGTGGGCGTGAACCGGGTG
>JANQFN010000196.1 GCA_028277825.1 Desulfarculaceae bacterium | reverse complement strand
GTGGCAGGAGGAGCACACCCCCCGGCTGCCGTCCGGGTTGACCCGGCCGATGCCCACGTTGGGCCAGGTCAGGGGATCGGGCTGGCCCTGTGAGTCCAGTTTTAAGACCGAGCCGTGGCATTGATAGCAGCCCGTGGCCCGCTCCAGGGTGCTGGCCAAGCCTTGGTTGAGCCAGGGGTCGATCTGCCAGATGATGTTCAGGGTGCCCGCATGCTTGCTCCGGGCGAACTGCTTGACCTGGCCCGGGTGGCAGCGGGCGCAGTCCTTGGGCGTGACAATGGCTGACACCCGCGCGGTGTGCGGGAAATCCCGCCAAGGGGCCTTGGGGTCCACATAGAATTTGTCGTGCGCCCGGTCCAGGTCCTTATCGCCGGGCTGGGCCTGGTGGCAGTGCAGGCAGCTCACCTTGGCTTTGGCGTGGTGACCCCGCATCCAGTCGTGCACCACCGCCGGGGTGGCCTTTTGGTGGCAACCAAGGCAGGCTTGGGCCACCTGGGGCTTGAAGGGTGCATAAGCCTGCACCAGGGGAGGGCCCCAGTTCCACCAGGCCAAACAGAGCAGCACGATGCCCATACAGAACAGCACAAAGTAGGCCAGGAACACCAAGAGCCGCGCGGTGGGGCCCAAGAGCTCCGGGTCCCGGGGCTGGGGGGCTTCGCCCAGGGCGAGCAGCCGCTCCAGCACCTCCTGGCCGTGCGGCGCGGCCTCCAGGTCTTTGGTGAGGTCTTCGCCGGCGTGGTGCCGCTTCATGTGCTCAGCGCCGGGCCACAGCTTGCTGTCACCCACGTCATACAACTGGCCGTCCACCGCGATGTAGGCCGGCCGGCCCTCCTGGCCGTCGTAGCGGGCCATGGGGTTTTGCCCGGCTTGGGCCGCGTCCCGCTTGAGCTTGTTGTGCAGCCAGGTGTTCACCAAAATGCCCACCGCCACCAGCACCAGGAACACGCAGACCTTGACCACCAGCACGATGCCAAAGGTGGTGTGAAACAAGGCCTCCCAGGAAGGCACCCGGAACCAGGCCAGCACCAGGCCGCTCATAGCCAGAAGCACCATACTGCTCAGGCCCAGGATGCGCTCGCCCTTGGGCACTCCCTTGATCAGGGCGCGGGGCTTGATGAACAAGTGGATGTAAAAGATGGCTCCGAACCAGATGATGGCGGCGGTTATGTGCACGAAGCCGGCCAGGAACAAAAGCCACTCGCGCCAGGCGGAGGGCAGTTTGTCCTCGTCCAGATAAAAGCCGTTGGCCCTGAAGGCGTAACCCTCTTTGGTCAGGGCCTGGCCGCCGTTGGGATTGACGTGGCAAAAGGAGCAGGCC
>JANQFN010000608.1 GCA_028277825.1 Desulfarculaceae bacterium | reverse complement strand
CGATTCCGGCGTCATCTTTAAAAGCTCGCCGTCCAGATGGGAGCGGAAGCTGACCCCCTCCTCCTCCAACTTGCGCAGGCCGCTCAGGGAAAACACCTGAAAGCCGCCGCTGTCGGTGAGGATGGGCCCTTCCCAGCCCATGAAACGGTGCAGGCCGCCTAGCTTCGCCACCACCCGGGTGCCCGGCCGGAGCATCAGATGGTAGGTGTTGCCCAAAACTATGCGGGCGCCCAGTCCGGCCACCTCCTCCGGGGTCAATCCCTTGACCGTGCCTTGGGTGCCCACCGGCATGAACACCGGCGTCTGAACCTCTCCGCGGCGGGTGATCATGACCCCCGCGCGGGCCCGGCCGCTGTAGGCCTGGGCCTCAAATGCCAACCGCGCCGGGCTCACAGGATCAGCATGGCGTCGCCGAAGCTGTAGAAGCGGTATTTTTGCCTGACCGCCTCGGCGTAGGCCTCTAGCACCCGCCCGCGCCCGGCCAAAGCCGCCACCAGCATCAGCAAGGTGGTGCGCGGCAGGTGGAAATTGGTCAACAGCCCGTCCGCCGCCTTGAAGCGGTGTCCCGGCGCGATCAACAGGTCACACCAGCCCTTGCCCGCCTGAGGCACCCCGCCGGGTCCGGCCCGCCATTCCAGGGCGCGCAGGCTGGTGGTGCCCACCGCGATGACCCGGCCGCCAGCGGCCTTGGTCTCGGCCACCGCCCGGCTGGTTTGGGCGGGCATCTCCACCCATTCGGGGTGCAGCCGGCCCGCGGCCAGGTCCTGGGGCGAGGGTTCGGCGAATGTGCCGTAACCCACGTGCAGGGTCAGGTGGGTATGCCCCACCCCCCGCCGCTCCAGCGCGGCCAACAGCTCCCGGCTCAGGTGCAGGCCGGCGGTGGGTGCGGCCACCGCCCCTGGTTTGGCGGCATACACCGTCTGGTAACGCTCCCGATCGCCGGGCGCCGGCCCTTGGGGCCTTTTTATGTAAGGCGGCAGCGGGGTCTGCCCCCTCTGCTGCGCCAGGCTCAGGGCCGGGACCGGAAACTCCACCAGGGCCTGGCCCCGCGCCCCCTTCTCTCTCACCCGCACCGGTACCTCGGGTTCACCGTCCAGGAATATGTCCTGGCCCGGACGCAAGGGGCGGCGGGAGCGCAGCAGGCACTGATGCAACTCGCCGCCGTGGGCCAGGGATTCTCGGGGCAAGGCCGGGTTGAGCAAAAAGACCTCCACCTTGCCGCCGCTGGCCTTATGTCCCCTGAGCCTGGCCGGCACCACTCGGGTCTGGTTGAGCACCAGCAAATCGCCGGGCTGCAAAATCTTAGTGAGCCGGGCCACTTTTTCATGGCGCCAACCGCCGGTGGGAGGCAACACCAGCAAACGGGCCGCCACCCGCCGCCGGGCCGGGCTTTGGGCGATGAGCCCGGGGGGCAGGTGGTAATCATAGGCCGCCAGGGGATCGGCCCCCTGCCGCTGGTCTGGGCTGGCTGGGATCATGACTACCGTTTAACCCGTCCCCACGAACCGGTGTGCCGCCCAGGCGGCCCCCAGGGCGCCCGGGTAAGGTAACATCTTAAAAACAGCAAGGGTTGACCATTCAAACCCCGACTGGAACTTTGCATAATATGCCGGGCCACAGGCCTTGTCAAGGCAGCCGGCCCCTTGGGCAGCGAGGCCAACAATTGATGAACAACATTGGATTTTCCTTGACAGAGGGCCTGGATATAAACACCATAGACGGGTGTTTGGCGCCGGCCCCTGAAACGGCGTTCCCTCTTAACCCCATCCTGCCGGAGCGTGCTAATGGCTATATACGTTAAATGCAAAACCGAAGGTTGCGACGCCGACGTCCTGGCCCAGCCTTATGCCCAAGTTCCCTTTGAAAAACTCACCGATGCCCTGCATAAAAACAACTACTATCTCTGCCCTGAGTGCGGCAAGATAAACAATTACGAATCAGACGATCATTTCGAAGCCTAAGCCCTCGTTAAAACAAAGATAAACGGCGGGCCTCCACAGCCCGCCGTTTTGTTGTCCCCACCTGGCCGCCCGCCAGGTCAGCCCCGGCGTATGTCGGCTCCGCTGACCACCCTGAGGCCAACCTTGATCAAAAAGCGCAGGAACTCGATGATCAATAACCCCGCCACCACCAGGGCCACCACGCTCAACACGCGGGGCAAAAAATTCTCCAGGTCCCATTCCTCGCCGGAAAACACCCCGTCTTCCATGAACAGGAAGTTCAAGACCCCCCAACTCTGCCTGGGGATGCCTTCCCTTCTTTCCCCCCGGCCCACCAGGCCCACCCTGGCTTTGCCCGGAGTCAATAATTTCAGGAAAAAGGGGATGCCCGGGGGAGGCACTTTCTTGTAAACCCGGCTGCCCTCCTCGGCGCGCCGTTGAATGGACGAGGTGGCATAGCGCAGGTAGAGCTGCACCGGCACCACGGGGATGATGGTGGTGGAACTCAGTTCAAAGTTCCGAATATCCAAGAGATTTTCATCAGCGATCATCTCCGCGGCCAGGATGGGTAAATTGTCCACGAATTTGTACACCGGCCAGCCCATGCCAGGATCCGGCGATTCCAAGTCAAAGAGTTCCCCTATGGCTTGGCTGCGGGAAATACGATCTTCAAGAATGCTGCCCCAGGTGAATTCATAAGCCTGGGCGGGTGGGCTACCGAGGCAAAGCGCTAGAGCCAGCGATAGAGCCAGACCGACTTTGCGTAGCATATGTTGCACATCCTTCGCGGACCCTGCAAGGGTTGTCAGCGCTTTAATAATAACACTCCCGCGCCCATAAATAAACAACCCCGCCGCAAGCAGCGGGGTATCAAGAGGAAAAATCAGCTTTATAGCGCGGCAAACCGCGGGGAATGAGCCTCCGTATGGGGATTCAAACCGCCAAGTGGGCTGCATCCGGGTAACCGGGCCGGGCCACTTGACAAAGCCTGCCCAGTGGCCTAGCGTTTGCCAAAGCGCCTGGGACAGGAGGAGCAATTGGCCGCCATGGTGAGAGATTTTGATTGGCAGCGGCCCGCCAGTTTTCTACAAGTGGCCATGGCCGCGGCCTTCAAACCCAAGCAATTCTTTTCGCAGATGGACAACCGCGGCGATCTCATAACGCCTTTTGTCTTTTTGGTGCTGGTGCATCTGTTCCCCACCGTGGCGGCCCTGATCACCGGGGTCTCCCTGCAGGCGGCCGGGATGGGCATGCTGGTGCGCCTGTTGACCGACCTGATTTTCATCGGGCTGGTCTACACCGTGGGCCACCACCTGATGCGCAGTCCCCTGAATATGGGCGGCTTTTTCCGCATCTGCGCTTACGCCCTGGGCATCAAGCTGGTGGCGGTGATGCTGCCCTTTTTGGGCGGCTATCAGGCCGCCCTTATGCTCCTGGTCTACCTCTATGTAATGCTGCTTTTGTTTTTTGGGCTGCGCTATGCCGCCGGCCTGTCCTTTTTGATGGCCGTGGGCTGCGTGATGATCTCGGTGGTGGGCATCACCCTGTTAATGAGCCTGTGGGGCAGCTTCACAGTGCAGCAGGCGCCGCCGGCTTAGTGCCAGTCGAAACGCTCCCGCAAAGCCCTCTCCAGGCGGGGTCGGTAAATAAGATCAAAGGTGTCTTCCTGGCCGGGAAACAGGGCCAGAGCCAGCCGGCGCACCCGTTGGGCCAGGCGCCGGCCGTCCTCCAGGTCCGGGCATCGGCCGCCCGTGATGACCGCGATGGCGCCGTCCACCGCCTAGGCCAGGGTGTGAAGCTTACGCTGTTCCAAGGCTGCTTCTGTTTGCGTGGCATTCCCTGACATGGTCATATAAAATAGCAACTTAGTTATCACCCGTCCAGGCGAGGCGAACTTGGCGCAGAAAAAGGGCCTGAAAATAAGCTTGTTGATCTTGCTGGTGGCGCTGGCCGCCGGGGGCTGGCTGTATTGGAGCCAGCGTCCAGACCCGGGCAAAAAAATCCAAGGCCGCGCCGAAATGGTGACCCGGGGGACGGTTCACCGCCTGGTGGTGAGCACCGGCACGGTCAAGGCCCAGGTGGGCGCCCAGGTCAAGGTGGGGGCCCGGGTCAGCGGCCGGGTGGAAAAGCTCTTGGTCTCCATCGGCCAGGAAGTCACCGCCGGCCAAGTGGTGGCCATCATCGAGCACCGCGACCTGCAGGCCCGCCTGCAGCAGGCTAGCGCCGAGCTGCGCGCCACACAGGCGCGGCTCAGGCGCATCGAGACCACCGGCCCCAAGGAGGTGGCCCGGGCCCAGGCTGAGGTGCGCCAGGACGAGGCCACCCGTGAGCTGGCCGCCATCAGCCTGCGCCGCCAGAAAGACATGCTCAAAGGCGACCTGGTGGCCAAGGAAGCCCACGACCGGGCGCGGGAACGCGACCTGGTGGCCCAGGCCCAGTTGGCCGCCTCCCAGGCGCGCCTGGCCCAGGTGAGCGCCAG
>JANQFN010000570.1 GCA_028277825.1 Desulfarculaceae bacterium | reverse complement strand
AACCGTACACTGATAGCGTAGACGTTTTTTTCATAACACACCGATAAATGCTACCCGCATCGCCAATGCCGTCCAACCTTCGTGAAATATCCGGGTTAGTCCGCATCACCGGCGGCATCGTCGAGCACCTGGCGCACCACCAAGGCCATCTCCCGGCTCACCAGGGGCTTGACCAAAAGCTGGCTCAAACCCATTTCGCGGGCTCGGGCGGCGGTCAACTGACCGCTGAAGCCGGTGCACATGATGACGGGAATCTCCGGCCTGATCTGGTGTATCTCGCCGGCCAGGTCCACTCCGGTGATCTGCGGCATGGTGTAGTCGGTGATCACCAGGTCGAAATCGTGGGGATTTTGGGCAAACAGTTCCAGCGCCTCTTGGCCCGAGGTCAGGGCCTGCACCCGATAGCCCAGGCGCTCAAGGGCGTGGCGTCCAATATCGGCCAGGGCCGGTTCATCATCAATCAAAAGCACCCGTTCTTGGCCCCCGGGCAGGGGCGCACCGGGCTGCAAGGCCTCGCCGTCTCCCTCGACCTCTATGGTGGGCAGTAAGATGTTGAATGAGGATCCCTGGCCCGGTTCGGAGTAGACCGAGATAGCGCCGCCGTGATTTTTTACCAGTCCGTGCACCACGCTCAGACCCATGCCGGTGCCCTCTCCCTGGGGCTTGGTGGTGAAAAACGGTTCGAATATGCGTTCCATCACCTCGGGCACCATGCCTTCGCCGGTGTCGCTGACTTTCAGGCGCAAATGGCGCCCCGGCTGCAGCCCGTCGTATTGCGCCGCCTCCGGCCGGCTCATATCAACCGCCGACATCTCCACCAATAGCAAGCCGCCGTCGGGCATGGCCTGGGCCGCGTTGGTGCACAGATTCATGATCAACTGGTGTATCTGCACCGGGTTGGCCAGGACTTTGTCTTTTTCCGCCTTGAGACTGGTCTGGATCTCGATGAAGGCCGGCAGCGAGGCCCGGAGCAGTTTCAAGACCTCCTTGATGATCAGGCCGATCTCCACCGGCTTCTTTTCCTGCTCGGTGCGCCGCGAAAAACTCAAGATTTGGCTGACCAGGTCCTTGGCCCGCTGGGCCGCCTTGAGCACTTGTTCCAGGTTGCCGTGGGCCTCGCTTTGCGCCGGCAGATCACCCAAGGTCAGCTCGGTGTAGCCCATGATGGCGGCCAATACGTTGTTGAAGTCATGGGCGATGCCCCCGGCCAGGGTGCCGATGGCCTCCATCTTTTGGGTCTGCCTCAGTTGGGCCTGCAGCTTCTCGTGCTCCTCCTCGGCCTGTTTGCGGTGCACCGAGAGCGCGAAGAGTTCGGCCAGTTGTTCCACCGCCCTCAGGTCCCGCTCCGTATAATCCCGCAGGGCGTTGGCCAGGGCCACCTGGCCCACCAGCTTGCCGGCAAAGGTCACCGGCACCGAGAGGAAGTTGTCGAGTGGAATGTGCCCTTCAGGTAAACCCTGGGCGCTGGGATGGTGGGCGGGATCATTGCTGAAAAACGACTCTAAAGTGACCAGGCTGTAGCCCCACAAACCGGGATAGGTACCGTCAGGATTGGCCGGGAAGGCAATGCGTGAATCTTCCGGCCCCACTTGGCAGGGCTCTCCCATCATCTGGGTCATGGTGTGGCCCACGTTGTCGCCGCTTTGGTGGTCCACGGTTGAAATGTATCCGTGTTCGCTGCCTGTTATCTGCCTGGCGTAATGCAATACCAGGTCGGCCACCGATTCCACGTCAGCCTGGTTGGAGATCATGGCATGGCTCATGGTGGCCAGGGCGGTGTTGATGAACAGCTCCCACTGCAGGGAGTCTTCGGCCCGCTTGCGCTGAGTGATGTCGTCGAAGATGGCCACGATCTCGCCGCTGGGCAGCTTGCAGACGTAGTTTTCCACCCAAAGGCTCAGGCGCTGGTCCTGGTAAAGGACGGTGGGGTGGTGTTCGGGCTGGCCGCTTTGGCAGACCCGCTGGAACGCCTGGAACAGCCCCAGGTCCTTCACCCCGGGAAACGCCTGGCTGACCTTTTTGCCCAACAATTGCCTGCGGGGGGTTTGGGTGATTCTCTCTCCCGCCTGGTTGATCTCTTTGAAAACGAAGTCCCGGCCCTGTTCCACGGCCTCATACACCGCCACCCCGCTGCTCATGTTGTTGAACAACTCGCGGTAGCGGGCCTCGCTTTGGGCCAGCGCCTGCTCGGCCTGTTTGCGCTGGCTGATGTCGATGGCGAAGCCCCTGAGCCCAATTGGCTGTCCGTCCTGGATAATTACCGTCGAGCTGACCAGGCAAGGGAAGATGCTG
The DNA here is from genome assembly GCA_028277825.1 of Desulfarculaceae bacterium. Taxonomy (GTDB): domain Bacteria; phylum Desulfobacterota; class Desulfarculia; order Desulfarculales; family Desulfarculaceae; genus Desulfoferula. The sequence goes on along the minus strand of JANQFN010000570.1, from coordinate 3,627 downwards.
CCGTCTTTTCTTGCGGCACGGTATTCCTGCAGGCCGGTACTTTGCCCCTTCAGGGATTTGACAATGTTCTCAGCCGCGCGTTCCTGATCTTCGGGTGCGATCATGTCCAGAACGTCGATGCCGGCCTCGAAATCCCGGCGATTGAAGCCCATTTGATCAAAGGCCGCCTGGTTCACAAAAACCAATTTCCCAAACGGGTCGGTCTCGAAGATAATCTCAGGCAGTAACTGCGCCAGATCCCGAAAGCGCTGCTCGCTGGTCTTGAGCGCCTCGCCGGTCCGTTGGCGTTCAATGGCCGCGGCCAGAATATTGGCCACGCTTTGCACTACGTTCACGTCTTGTTCGCTGAAGCTGCGCGCCTGACGGGTATGGACGCCCAGAACCCCGTAGGGATTGTTGCGCTCCCCGATGACCACGCTGAGTCCGCTGACCACGCCGTGATCCAGGAGCAGTTTTGGACCGCTGAAGCGGTTCTCGGCCCGCATGTCTTCCACGATCACCGGCTGTGAGGACAGCAAGGTGTAGCCTGCCTGGCTGTCTTGGCCCGCGCCCACCTCGGCCCGGCCCGCCAAGCCCTGGCGCCAGCCTCTGCCCGCCTTGAGCAGCAGGGAATCGCCGGTTGGATTGAGCTGCAGCACCTTGCAAAGGTCCACCTCCAAGGCGGTTTGCAGCAACTCCACGGCCTGGTCCATCAGCCGGGTCAGATCGGGCTCGGTGAGGGCCAGTTGTCCCAGTTGGGCCACCGCCGCCTGTTGCCGGGCCCGGGCCCGGAGGGTAAATTCGGTGGCCTTTCGCTCGGTGATGTCTATGGCTGAAAAAACCACCCCGGCTGATAGGTCATCGGGGTCTACGGCCATCGAGCTGAGCAGGACATCGACCATCTGTCCATCTTTGCGCCGCCAACGGGTTTCCACCGTGCCGATTTCGCCCCGCTCCACCGCAGGATATTTCAAGCGGCCCACCCGGTCGAATTCGGCATCATCGCCGTAGATCATGCGGGCGCTTTGACCCTCCAACTCCTGGGGGCTGTAACCGCTGATTTCGCTGACCTGGTCGTTGGCCCAGGAAATGACCCGGTCCACCGTCAAACCCAGGCCGATGGGCGCCGCCTTTATGACGCTTCTTAAGGTGGCCTCGCTCTTTTTGAGCGCCGCCTCGGCCCTTTTACGATCAGTGATGTCATCGGTGTACTCGAAGACGTAGCGGGGCGGGGCGTAGGTAAAGGTGAGCAGGACATGCCGGATCTCGCCGGTGGAGCGGAAGGTGTAGGCCGGCCGTTCGGCGGTAAACGCCTTTTGCTCGTTGTAGCAGCGCTGAATCCCCGCCAGCATCTCGGGATCGTCTTGCCAGTGTTCCTGGGCGGTGGTGCCAAAAATGCCTTCCACCGCACCGCCGGTGTATTTGTGGGCCGCCGGGTTGGCGTCGACCATGACCAGATCACGGCCATCATGCTCCCAGATGTAGCAGGGGGTGGGGAAGTCCATGTACTGGGCGCGGAACCTGGCCTCGCTTTCGGCCAACTCTTTTTGCGCCCGCACCCGCTCGCTCACGTCGTTGAGCACCGAAACCAGACAGGTTTCTCCCTCGATGTCTAAAAGCTCCGATGACCACAAGGCATGAATTACCCGGCCGGACTTGTGGCGGAGATCGACGGGAAAGTTGTTGAGGGAGCCGTCGCGATCAATAACCTCCATCGCCCGTTGGCGCTGTTCAATGTCCACCCAGAGCCCCAATTCACGAGAGGCGCGGCCCAGGGTTTCCCGCCGGCTGTAGCCGGTTATGTCGCTGAAAGCGTCGTTGACTTCCAGGAAGCGCCCCTCGTCCAAAGTGGCGATGGTGACCATGTTGGGACTGGACTTGAAGACTTTGGAGAATTTTTCTTCGCTCTTCCTCAGGGCCTCCTGAGCCTTGATCCGGTCGGTGATGTCCCGGAGCACCGAAATAAGGCAGGTTTGCCCGTCCCACTCCAGGAATTCGGCCGACCACAAAGCGTGCCGTACTTCACCGCTCTTGGTGCGGTAGTCTATGTGGAAATCGCGCAAAGTCCCCTGGCGCTTTATTTGTGCCACCGCCGCCGTGCGTTGGGCCGGGTCGGGCCAGATGCCCACCTCGTTGGAGGTTTTGCCTATCACCTCCCGGCGGCTGTAACCGGTGATCTCACTGTAGGCGTCGTTGACGTCCAGATAGGTGCCCTCTTCCAAAGTGGAGAGCGTCACCCACAGGGGAGCGTACTTGAACACTTTGCTGAAGCGTTCCTCGCTTTGTGCCCGCTCCTGTTCAGCCTGCTTGCGCTGGCTGATATCAGTGACAAAAGCGAACTCGTATTCTCTGCCCTGGAACTCAAGGAAGTTCGAGGTGACCTCCACCGGGATAACGACGCCGGCTTTGGTCCGGTGCCTGGTCTCAAAGGCCAGGACTTTGCTTTTTTTGAACTTTTTCCAATATTCTGCCCGGGCGGAGGCTGGGAAATCAGGATCAACTTCGTCCACGGACATGTCCACCAATTCGTCCCGGGTGTAACCCAGCTTTTGGCAAGCCGTATCATTGACGTAGGTGAACCTTCCCTTGGGATCAATCCAGAAAATGCTGGCGGAGGCGGAGTCCAGGGAAAACTTGGCCAACAGCAGCTCTTGTTCGGCCCGCGTCATGTCGGTGATGTCGTGGGCTATTTCCAGAACCCCCAGGAGTTCTCCCTGTTCGTCAAAAACCGGCTCGCCTTTTTCATCCCACACCCTGCCGTCGGGGGTGCGTATTATAGTGCTCTCGGTCCGATGTGTCTGGAAGGCCCTTACCGTGGGGCAGTTTTCACAAGGCTGGTTGGGGTCGGCCCATAAGGTGTGGCATTTTTGCCCCACCATGTCTTCGGGCCGTTTGCCCACCGAGGTGGCCGCAGCCTCATTGGCCCATTGAATTTCCAGTTCCTGGTTCACGAAAGCCAGGTTGACGGTGATGCCGTCAAACATGGCCCTGAGCATGGCCTCGCTACGGCGCAAGGTTTGCTCGTCGTTGGGAGTGCCTTTGTCCGCCACCCGGGGTGGGGGTTGGGCTGCCTTCAGGCGAGCGAGGGTACGGCGCAGTTCCTCCAACTCTTCTATGAGCTGGGCCTTGGTTTTGTACTTGTCCTTGGCCACCACAGCGCCCCAGGCATAGGGGGGAAACGGCAAACTATTACACACCCCCCACCTGCAGCCATATTTTTCTTATTCTAGCATACCTATGTATAATAGTATGCCATGCACTCAATAGGGCTGTCCCGGCAGCCGGCCCCGGGCTGACAAATAGCGCTTGATAAGCCCTATAATGAGGCAACCGGCAGGCAATCATTGTCGCCGCCTGGGATCCAGCGAGGTGGCGCTGCCGGAATTATCCAGTTATGACAGCCCGATATACGCAGGAGGGGTTAAAATGAGCGAGGTGGAAGCGCAACACCGGGCGGGCCGCGCCCTGAAGAATACGCTCAACCCGGTCCTGGAGGAATTGTCCAGCGATCCCTTGGCGTTGCGCTGGCTGGGTGGCCATCTGATCAGCGCCGGCGCCCTGCTGTTGATTCATCAGGTGGATGGCGCCCACACCGCCAAGCTTTTAAGGGACTTCGCCGACAAGATCGAAGACGGCGCCTTTGACCCC
>JANQFN010000568.1 GCA_028277825.1 Desulfarculaceae bacterium | reverse complement strand
GTTGGCCGCCGCCTTGGCCGCGGCACCGGCGGCCACCACCGCCTCAAAGTAGTCGGCCAGGGCCTTTTCGGCGGTGAGCACCCCGGCGTCGTAGTCGCTTAGGCCGTAGTCGGCCGCAAAGCGCTCCCGCTTGGCCGCGGGCAACTCGGGCAGATCAGCCTCGACTCGCTCCACCCAGTCCGCCTCCACCACCAGGGGCAGCAGGTCCGGGTCCGGGAAGTAGCGGTAGTCGTGGGCCTCTTCCTTGCCGCGCATGGCGTGAGTTCTGCCCGCCTCCGGATCCCAGAGCCGGGTCTGCTGCACCACCGCCTCGCCGTCATCCAAAAGGGCCCGCTGCCGGCGTATCTCGAACTCCAAGGCGCGCATCACGCCTTTAAAGGAGTTCATGTTCTTCAGCTCGGTGCGGGTGCCCAACTCCTCTTGGCCCACGGGCCTTAAGGAGACGTTGGCGTCGCAGCGGAAGGAGCCCTCCTCCATGTTGCCGTCGCAGATCTCCAAATACACCAGGATGTCCCTGAGCGCCTTGAGATAGGCCCCGGCGTCGGCCGGGCACCTCAGGTCGGGCTCGCTGACGATCTCCATCAGGGGCACCCCGGTGCGGTTGTAGTCCACGTAGCTAACCGCCTGGGCCGGGTCGTGCACCAGCTTGCCGGCGTCTTCCTCCATGTGGATACGGGTGATGCCGAAGCGTTTGGCCTCGCCCTCCACCTCCACCTGCAGAGTGCCGTGCTCGCAGATGGGCAGCTCGTACTGGCTTATCTGGTAGCCCTTGGGCAGGTCCGGGTAGAAGTAGTTCTTGCGCGCCCAGATGCTTTTTTGGTTGATCTCGCAGCCCGTGGCCAGCCCGGCGCGGATGGTGTATTCCACCACCTTTTCATTCAGTACCGGCAAGACCCCTGGCATGCCCATGCACACCGGGCAGACGTGGCTGTTGGGCGGGGCCCCGAATTTGGTGGAGCAGCCGCAGAATATCTTGCTCTCGGTCAGCAGTTGGGCGTGGACCTCCAGCCCTATGACCGCTTCGTATTCCATCGCGGTTTCCCTGGGTTACTCATGGTGTTGTGTGAGAAATGAATCTACTGTGCACGGGTGGGAAAGTCAAGAATGGGAGTGAAGGTAAGCTCGAACCCGAAGTCCGTAAGATATTGAACAGTTTGGCAGCAGAGGCCAAAATCCGGTTGACAACACCAATGGTGTACTTACAATAGTAAGTACATAGTGAGTAGGTTAAGGAGATCGTCATGGCCCGCGCAACCAAGCTTTCCAAACAAGGCAACTCCCTGGGAGTGCGCATCCCCAAGGATTATCTGGAAAAACTGGGTCTGTCCCAAGGGGACGCTGTAAATCTGAGCCTGCGAGAGGGTCACATCGAAATCTCCCGGGCCGATGACGATTACAACCGGGCCATGGACTTGGGTAAAGAGTGCGCGGCCCGCTACCGGCATACCTTGGCCAAGCTGGCCAAATGAAAACCGAACCCCTCTGGATACCCTTGCAGGCCATCATCGATCTGCATCAACAGCAGATAGCTGAACACGGCGGGCTGCCCGGGATTCAGCAGGAAGGCAGCCTGGAATCGGCCTTGGCCCGTCCCAGACAGGTAGATGCCTACGCCGGCCAAAAGAGCGATATTTTTTCCCTGGCCGCCGCCTACGCCTGGGGCATCGCCCGCAACTATCCTTTCGTAGATGGCAACAAACGCATGGCCTTGATCGCGATCTACGTCTTTTTGGGCCTGAACGGCTACCATCTCGACGCACGCGAGCAAGACGCCTTTGAGATCATGATGCAGTTGGCCGACGGGGCGCTGGAAGAAGAGCGGTTGGCCAAATGGATTAAAGACAGTTCTCAGCCGCTGAAATAGATGACGGTCGTCAGTTCTCCACCCCCGCCCTCCTCTGCGCCCCCCCACTCAAGTACAGTCCAAACAGGGTCAGCGACCCGGCCACGGTGGCTCCACCGCCCAGCCACAGCGCCGCCGCTGCCGGGCCTAAGAGATCGGCCAGATAGCCGCCGCCCACCGGCCCCAGAAAGACCCCGACGCTCAAGGCCATGGTGAAGCTGGCCATGGTCAGGCCCATGCCCTGGCCCAGTTCCTTGCCCCGGCTGACCGCCATGGCGGTCAGGGCCGGCATACCCAGCCCGGCGGCCAGGCCCTCGGCCATGGACAGGCCCATGAGCTGGGCGGCGTCGGCGCCCAGGGGGAAGATGATCTTCAAAAGCCCCGAGGCGGCCAGGCCGCCGGCGGCCAGGGGCAGGCGCGGCCAGCGGTCGGCCAGCCAGCCGGCGGGCTTTTGCATGATGGTCATGATCACCACGTTGA
>JANQFN010000554.1 GCA_028277825.1 Desulfarculaceae bacterium | reverse complement strand
CATATGGCTTAAAGAGGTTTTCCCGGAGTGGGGATCCTACCTCAACTATGAGATCGACCAGTTCCAGCCCAAGCCGGGCACCGGTGCCTTGTGGTATTTCGGGGCCATGTCCTGCGCCATCAAGAGCCAGGCCGGAGCGGTCTTCCTGGTGGACAACTACGCCGGCCCCAGCCTGTTCACCGATGAGTCCTATTGCGGGGTCTGCCGCACCGCCGGTGCCGAGAAGCTCTGGTGGATGCGGGTGCATCCCATGATGGTGGACCCCTGGAAGTTCAAGCGCATCGACGCGGTATGCGTCACCCACCACCACCAGGACCACATGGACTTCTACACTATCAGCGCCGCGCTTAAGACCACCGACTGTAAGTTCATCGCCCCGCCCGAGGCGGCCCGGCGCATGATGGCCAACATGGGCGTGCCCGAAGAGCGCATGATCGTGGCCAAGGTGGGCGAGAGCGTGCAGATCGAGGACATGAAGATCGACTTTGCCCCCAACTACGACATCATCGCCACCAAGACCGGTTTCGAAACCCCGGTGCCCTTCGAGGAGGTGGCGGTAGCCTATTTGTTCAACACCGAGGGCGGCAACATCGCTTTCCTGGGCGACTCGCTGTATCACAACGGCTACCGCATGGTGGGCGAGAAGTACAAGGTGGACGTGGTCTCCATGGCCATGGGCAACAACGCCCCGGGTTACACTGACAAGATGTCGCCCTGGGACCTGTGGCGCGTGGCCGAGGCGCTCAACGTGGAGGTGATCCTGCCCATGCACCACGACAACTGGGCCAACTGCTACGAGGACCCCAACTACCTGGTGGACATCGTGGAGCGCAAAAACAAGGAAAAGCGCCACCACCCCATGAAGGTGGTGAGCCTTCTGCCCGGCGCGCGCTACATCCACCCCGATGACCAGGATATCGGCACCTACAACTACCCGGACAACCGCGAGGTGATGAACTGGGAGAAGAGCCGAGAGTACGGACCCAACGCCGAATAGCTCTTTATGATACGGCGGTCCCCGGCGGGCAAAGGCCCGCCGGGACGCCGTAAACATTAAATCACCCCCAAAGATCCCCTCACCGGCGGGAGCGGCCCGCGCTTCGGCCTCCGCCGCCGCGACGGAGCTGAAATCGCCGGCGGCGACCGGGAGCGGAAGGGGCAGAGGAGACCTGAGTGTTAGGTATTCGCATGCACGGGCGGGGCGGCCAGGGGGCCGTGGTCGCCTCCAAGATTCTGGCCAAGGCCTATTTTGCCGAGGGCCTCCAGGTGCAGGCCTTCCCGGCCTTTGGCATGGAGCGCCGCGGCGCGGCGGTGGCCGCCTATGTGCGGGTGGACGACAAACCCACCTTGGCCCGGGGGGAGATCACTGAGCCCGACGTCTGCCTGGTTCTGGACCCGGCCCTGTTGGAGATGGTGGACGTGACCGTTGGGCTAAAATCCGGGGCCAACATCATCCTCAACTACCCGGACGGGGCCGAGGTCCCGGACCTGGGCGGGGACTACACCCTGGCCCAGGTGGACGCCAATCAGATCGCCTTGGCGTACAAGCTGGGCTCGGCCCTGGCGCCCATCGTCAATACCGTGGTGCTGGGGGCCTATGCCAAGGTGGTGGCCGACCCGCCGCTGGCGCCCGAAAATCTCTACCAGGCCATCGAGGATGGGGTTCCCTCCAAAAAAGAGGAAAACGCCCAGGCCGCCCGCCAGGCCTATCAGCGGGTCAGAATTGTGGAGGGCAAGTGATGGCCAAGACCAAGATCACCTCCGCCCGGGACCTGCCGGTGATGCCGCTCACCATCGAGGACATGACCTGGAACAAGACCGGCACCTGGCGCCTGTTGACCCCGGTGCAGAAGGATGCGACCGCGCCCTGCCGGGCGGCCTGTCCTATCGGCCAACCGGTGCCCGGCTTCATCGACCGCCTGGCCGAAGACGATGCATCCGCCGCCCTGGCGCTGCTCATGAGCTACAACCCCCTGCCCGGGGTCACCGGGCGGCTTTGCTATCACCCCTGCCAGGGCAAGTGCCTGCGCACGGAAGTGGACCAGGCGGTGTCCATCCAGGACCTGGAGAGAATCATTTCCGACACCCCCGAGGCGCCGGTCATTTCGCGTTTGCCCGACACGGGCAAACGGGTGGCGGTGTGCGGGGCCGGTCCGGCCGGGTTGAGCGCCGCCTTTTTCCTGGGTCTGGCGGGCCACCAGGTGGCGCTGTTGGACGCGGCGGATAACCCCGGCGGTTTTTTGAACCAGGCCAAGGCGGAAAAGCTGCCTCCTGAGATACTCTCCCGGGAGGTGGGGCGTCTGGCTGCCGCCTCCGGCTTGCAGATGGCCCTGGGCGTGGCCCAGGCCGATCTGAAGCCCTTTGACCTGGTCTTGGTTGACCAGAGCGCTCATACCCTGGGCAGCGCCGAAGCCCAGGCGGTCGACGCCTTGGCCGGTGAAGGTCAGAACCGCCTGCTCATGGTCCCGGAAAAGGAGGCCGGCTACAAGGCCTCCCAGGTGGCCCACGCCGTGGACCTGGGCCGCCGCACCGCTTCGGCGGCTCACCAGGCCCTGGGCGGGGAGGCCTTTTACCAAGCGCCCGACCGCGAACATGTGGTGACCAAGGACCAGATGAGCCTGGAGCGCTTCGCGCCGGCCGCCACGCCGGACAAGGGTACGCCCTTGGCGACCGACCAGGCGGCGGACGAGGCGGCCCGCTGCATGTCCTGCGGCACCTGCAACCTCTGCCAGAACTGCGCCCTGACCTGCCCGGACGCCTGTTGCTTCCTGGACGAGGACCGGGGCCTGATCACCTTTGACCTCTATCACTGCAAGGGCTGCGGGGTCTGTTCCTATGAGTGCCCCCGGGGCGCGCTGGTCATGGAGAACCTGCAATGAAAAAAGTAATCATGGGCACCGAGACCGCCGCTCTGGCCGCGGTGCTGGCACGGGTGCAGGTGGTGGCCGCCTACCCCATCACCCCCCAGACCGTGACCGTGGAGGAGTTGTCGAACTACATCGGCCGGGGGGAGCTGAAGGCCCAGTTCTTGCCGGTGGAGTCGGAGCACTCGGCCATGGCCGCCTGCGTGGGCGCCTCGGCCACCGGCGCCCGCGCCTTCACCGCCACCTCCTCCCAGGGGCTGGCCCTGATGCACGAGATGTTGCACCACGCCGCCGGCGGCAGGCTGCCCATCGTGATGCTCAACGCCAACCGGGCCCTGTCGCCGCCCTGGAACCTGTACTGCGACCACACCGATTCGTTGTCCCAGCGGGACACCGGTTGGATTCAGTACTATTGTTGCGACGTGCAAGACGTGATGGACGGCACCCTGATCGCCTACAAGGTGGCCGAAAAGGTGATGCTGCCGGTGATGCTCAACCTGGATGGCTTCTACCTGACCCACACTTCGGAGATCATCGACGTGCCCGAGCAAGAAGCGGTGGACGCTTTTTTGCCGCCTTACAGTCCGGCGCAAAAGGTGGACGTGGACAATCCCTCCACCTACGGCTGCGTGGCCGGGCCGGATCTGTTCGCCTC
>JANQFN010000552.1 GCA_028277825.1 Desulfarculaceae bacterium | reverse complement strand
CTGAGGCAGAAGAAGATGATGAAGCCCAGCCAGGCGCTGCCCAGGCTGGCCACCCAGGTCAACAGGCCCAGGATGAAGGGCCCGATGCAGGGCGCGGCCACCACCCCCAGGGTGAGTCCCATGAACAAACTGCCAAAGTAGCCAGCATGACTTTTGCCGGCGGCCGAGGTCAGGCGGGTGGGCAGGCGTAGCTCCCAGAGGCCGAACATACTCAGGGCGAAAGCGGTCATCACCCCTGCCACCCCGGCCACCACCCAGGGGCTCTGCAGGGCGGCGCCCAGAAGGCCGCCGCTGAGAGCGGCCAGGGTGCCCAACAGGGTGTTCACCGAGACCAGGCCGCCCAGATACATCAGGCCGTGGCCCAACACGCCGCCCCGGCCGCGGCCGCCGAAATAGGAGACCGTCACCGGGATCAAGGGATATACGCAAGGAGTCAGGTTCAGGGCCAGGCCGCCCAGGAACACGGCCAAGAGGGTGCCCAGCATGGCCAGGCCTTGCAGGGAGCCATCCCCGGCCGGGACCTGGCCGCTGGTGCCCAGCTCAAGGGGAGCGGTGGCCGTGGGCAGACCCTGTTCCTTCCACTGGGGGTAGCCCAGCGGGTCGCGAAAAACTTTTTGGTAGCCAAGCTCCACGGCCACCCGGGCCGCCGAGTCGCTGCGGACTCAGGCCAGGCCCGCTCAGTAGAAGACCAAGAGCCGCTCTTTGTCCGGGCCCAGGAAGCGGGCCAGGTCGTCCCGGCTGCGCCAGCGCGCCCACCAGGTGGGCTCCATGGAAAAGTTCACCGCGCCCTTGATGTGACCGGCGCGGAACTCCCAGTCCTGGCGGGTGTCCACCAGGAGCAGGCCCGGCGGCGGGTCGCGGTATATTTGGGCCAATTGAGCGGTGTTGATCAGTTGGTAGCCGCCGGCCTGGGCCTCGGTGCGCACGTCGGCCATGGTAGCCTCTTTGGGAACATCCGGGCGGTTGGTCCACCACAAGACACCCAGAGTGACGAGCACTGCCAACAAAGCCAGGAAAACGCGCTTGCCAGATGACATCGGGCTTGCTCCCAAGAGCAAATCAAGGGGAAGGGCCTCCTTATAAGTATATTAACATATGTTTATATGATGGCAAGGCCAAAACCTTGGTCCTTATCCCGCACAGACTAGAGTTTGTCCTCGTTTTGCAGCTTGGTGATCAGAAAGACCATGCCCGAGCGGGAGAGGCCCAACTCCTCGGCCAGGCCGGCGGGGTCTGCGGCGCCGCGTTGTTTGGCCAGGCTGAGCACTTCGTTTTCAAGCTCTTCCATCCAGTCCTCGAACAGGCTCAGAACCTCGGGGGCGGCCACGGACTGCAGTTGCTGGGACTGGGCCACCTTGGACACCAGGCTTTGGCACATCTTAGTTGGGTCGACACCTTCGCCCAGGCACTCGGCCAGTCAAAGATGCACCATGCTGGCGACTTTGTCGTTTTCCGAGCCGCCAAACAGACTGAGGATCATTTCGCCGCGTTCATCCTCTTGCATGCTGGCCAAAAGCTGGGTCAGGGCCTGGCGGATGAACTGCGAGGCCTGGGCTTTGTCCAACTCTGTCCAAGCGACCAGCAGTTCTTTGGCATCCATGTTGACCATTTCCCCTTATCGCTCGTTCAGGTTTGATTTGGCAAGTATTCCGCCAGGGAGATCAGAGCCTCGAGCACCTGGCTGCCGGCGATTTCATAGTAAACAAAGGGACCCTTGCGCTCCACCTTGACCAGACCGGATAAGCGAAGCTCCTTGAGGTGGTGGGAAACCAGGGGTTGGGAAAGCTCCATCTCCTCCACCACCTTGGAAACTGACTTGGGTCCGTTGGCCAGGCTCAAAAGTATGCGCAGACGGTT
>JANQFN010000500.1 GCA_028277825.1 Desulfarculaceae bacterium | reverse complement strand
AGCTAATGAACAACCCCGCCGCAAGCAGCGGGGTATCAAGAGGAAGATGTCAGCTTTATAGCGCGGCAAGCCGCGGGGAATGAACCCCCGTATGGGGGTTCAAGTCCCCCCTTTTCTTTCCCTTCCAAATCCTCTTTTCCCCCAGCGTGGCAATTCTCTCTGGGCTGCGCCATAATTCTGGTCATGCGCTACGTGGGTCCCATATACCGCCCTCCCTCAGAAGCGGACAGCCTGCTGACCCAGGCCACCCTGGGCTGCCCGCACAACAAGTGCACCTTTTGCATGACCTACAAAAAAGGTCCCCGCTTCGCGGTGCGGTCCCTGGCTGAGATCGAAGAAGACCTGGCCCGGGCGGCCCAAGAATTGGGGCCAACGGTCAAGAGCCTGTTTCTGCCCGCGGGCAACTCTCTGGCCATGCCCACAGGAGACTTGGCCGAGATCTGCCAAGAGGCGCACCGTTTGTTCCCCGCCCTGGAGCGCATCACCACCTACGCCAACGTGCAGTCCATCCTGGCCAAGGGCGTGGCCGGCCTGTCCCGGCTGCGAGAGGCCGGGCTGAGCCGCCTGCACGTGGGCCTGGAGAGCGGGCATGACCCCATCCTGCTCAAGGTGAAGAAGGGAGTCACCAGCGAGCAGCAGGCGCGGGCCGGGCGGTTCGCTCTGGAGGCCGGCTTGGAGCTGTGTCTCTACGTGCTGTTGGGCCTGGCCGGGCCGGAGGACTCAGCCGCCCACGCCGAGGCCACCACTTCGGTGGTCAACCGTATCAACCGGGCCGGGCCGCTCACCGTGCGGCTGCGGACCTTGCTGCCCAAGATCAACACCCTGCTCCTGCATCAGATCAATAAGGGCCGCTTCAGCCTGTGCACACCCCATGAGGTGCTGGCCGAAACAAAAGTTTTGGTGCAGGGCCTAAACGGTCCCCTGGAGATGTTCAGCGACCACTACACCAACCACCTGAACCTGGCGGGCCGCCTGCCCGCTGCCCGTGAGCGCCTGCTGGCCGAAATAGAGGCCGCCTCGCGACTGTCCACCAGCGCCTTCCGCCAAGACTTCGTGGGCACCCAATAAGGCCCACCCCTTGAGCCAGGACAGGCCAAGTGATATAAATTCCCTGAGCCGGCCCCTGGTCGAACCAAGAGGAGTGACATGACCCCCAGCCATGATAATTTGGGTCCCCGAATCGATATAGGCCACGAGCCCACGGCAGCCGGCCCGGCCGCGGCCAATCCCGCGCAGCCCTACACCGCTCCCAAACCACGCGGCGGTATGGGCGTGTTCGGCCTCATCGCCCTGCTTTTGTCCCTGGCCGCCCTGGTCTTGGCCCTGTGGAGCCTGATGCGCGCGCCGGAGCAAATGCCCACGCCGGCGCCCTCGCCGGGCGTGGTGCCCGGCGCCACCGCCGAGCGCACCGCCAAGCTGGAAAAGGACGTGGGCGATTTGATGCTGCGCCTAGTCACCCTGGAAAAAGAGCTGGAGGCGGTGCGGGCCAAGGCCGGCTCTCTGCAGCAGTTGAGCAAACTGACCGCCAAGGTGGCCGCCCTGCAGGACCGTCTGGACAGCATGTCCCTGGACAGCAAGATCGCCTCCATGAAGAAAAAGGGCACCACCCCGGGCAAGAAGACAGCCACCACCGCCAAGCAGCCCCCGCCGGAGCAGACCCCAAAGGAACAGCCCCAAGCCAAAAAGCCGCAACCGGCCAAGAAAAAGCTGACCTACACCGTCAGGCGGGGGGACACTTTGTTCACCGTGGCCCAGCGCTACAAGGTCTCCATGCGCCAACTCAAGAAATGGAACAACTTGAAAAATTCCTCCATCATGATCGGCCAGAAGTTGTTGATCTATAAGTAGAAAACTCTCTTGAACCTGGTTAGGAACGGCCCCTGTTCATGGCAGGGGCCTCCTTTTTTGGCCCCCTTGTTGAGGGTGATTAGCCAAGCTAGGGATTTGACTGACAGAATAAGATATGTTATCTTGCAATAACCCTCAGGGCATTTGGCCGCCCGGCTGGATGCCCGCTATAAGGAGCTTGCCTTGCTCGACCTGAAGTTCCTACGCAACAACTTGGATTTGGTGAGGAAATCTGTTGCCGACCGCGGCGGGGACGTGGACCTGGACGGCTTTGAGCAAATGGACGCCCAGCGGCGCGACATTTTGCCCGAGTTGGAGGGCCTTAGAAAACGGCGCAACGAGGTCAGCGCCGAGGTGGGCCGGGTCAAACGCGAGGGGGGAGACCCCTCGGGCGTGTACGCCGAAATGAAAAAGGTGGGCGGGCGCATCAAGGAGTTGGAGGGTCAACTGGGCGGGGTGGAAGATGAGATCAACGCCCTCTTAATGACTATCCCCAATCCGCCCCATGAATCGGTGCCCGTGGGCGAGGGCGAGGACGACAACCCGGTGGTGAGCACCTGGGGCGAGCAACCCAAGTTCGGCTTTGAGCCGCTGAACCACTGGGACATCGGCGAGAACCTGGGCATCATCGACTTCGAGGCCGCCGCCCGCATGACCGGCAGCCGCTTCGCGGTGCTCAAGGGCGCCGGCGCCCGCCTGGAGCGGGCCCTTACCGGCTTCATGCTGGACCTGCACACCACGGAGCACGGCTATTTGGAGGTGCTGCCACCGTTCATGGTCAACAGCCAGGCCATGACCGGCACCGGCCAGTTGCCCAAGTTCGCCGAGGACCTGTTCAAGCTGGAGGGCACTGACTACTGGCTGATCCCCACCGCCGAGGTGCCGGTGACCAACCTGCACATGGGCGAAAAGCTCGACGCCGCCGAGTTGCCCTTGCTCTACACCGCCTACACCCCCTGCTTCCGGGCCGAGGCGGGCAGCCACGGCAAGGACGTGCGCGGCCTGATCCGCCAGCACCAGTTCGATAAGGTGGAGTTGGTGCGCCTGGTCCGGCCCGAGGACAGCTACGAGCACCTGGAAGAGTTGACCACCAACGCCGAGGAGGTGCTCAAGCGCCTGGGCCTGCCTTACCAGAAGGTGGTGCTGTGCACCGGCGATCTGGGCTTTTCCGCGGCCAAGACCTATGACCTGGAGGTCTGGCTGCCCGGGCAGCAGCGCTACCGCGAGATCAGCTCCTGTTCCAATTTCGAGGATTTCCAGGCGCGGCGGGCCAATATGCGCTTCAAGGAAAAAGGCGTCAAGGGCACCACCCTCATGCACACCATCAACGGCTCCGGCTTGGCCGTGGGCCGCACCCTGGTGGCGATTTTGGAAAACTACCAACAGGCCGACGGCTCGGTGAAGATTCCCGAGCAGCTTCAACCCTACATGGGCGGCCTGGAGATCATCACCGCGGAGGACTAAACCAAGGTGGCTACCTTTATTGCCAACGCCTTGTCCCCGATCAGGCGTTGCCGCCTATTTTCAGCCGCCCTGCTGCTGCTCATGGCCCTGTGCCTCGCGGCCGGGGCCCCGGCCGGGGCGGAAGATATTTTGCAAAAGCGGCACCTGGCCTCCATGCTGGACGGCCTGGCCCCGCGCATGGTGGCCGGCCGGCCGGTGCAACTCAGCCACCCCACCCTGGGGCGCATGCTCTTGGAGCCCACGGTGGACTCCTATCTGCAGAACCTGGCCGAGGCCTGGCTCAAGCCGCTGAAGAGCCGCCGGGCGGCCATCGTGGTGGTGGAGCCGCACAGCGGGCGGGTGTTGGCCCTGGCCGGCCTCAAGAAAAGACGCCTGGACCCCAAAGTGGCCCTGGACGCCAACTCGCCGGCAGCCTCTCTGTTCAAGGTGGTCACCGCCGCCGCCGCCCTGCAAGAGGGGGAACTGGAGCCGGCCAGCCATCTGGGCTTCGTGGGCCGCCCCCACACCCTCTATCGCTTCCAACTGCGCAAGAAACCCAAGTACCGCCCCCGCCTGGTCACCCTGGAGCGCAGCTTCGCCGCCAGCAACAACCCGGTGTTCGCCCGCCTGGGCATTTTTTCCCTGGGCCGGGACACCCTGGAAGACTATGCGCAACTGCTGGGCTGGGGCCGCAGTTTGTCTTTTGAGCTTCCCCTGAACTCCAGCCGGCTGGTGGAGCCGGAAACCAAGTTCGCCTTGGGCGAGATGGCCTCGGGCTTCAACCGGAAGACCACCATGAGCCCCCTGCACGCGGCCCTGATGGTCTCGGTGTTCATCAACGGCGGCCGCTTCCCCCAGCCCTTCATGGTGGACCGCCTGACCACCGCCCGGGGCGAGGTGTATTACCGGGGCCGGCCCAGCCTGAGCCCGGAGTTGATCACCAGCGACACCTGCCAGGACATGCAGGAGCTGTTCGCCGCCACCATCAAGGTGGGCACCGCCCGCCGGGCCTTTCGGCGCCTGTGGCGCGACCGGGTGCTAAAGCACATCGAGTTGGGCGGCAAGACCGGCACCATCCGCGGCCCGGACCGCAGCGAACTCTACGAGTGGTTCGCCGGCTACGGACGCGAGCCCATCAGCGGGCGCAGCCTGGCGGTGGCGGTGCTGGTGGTGCACGGCAAAATCCGCTACGCCAACCCCAAGCGCCTGGCCAGGCTGATGCTGCGCGAGGCCTTCCGTCCCCGGCTGACCGCCCACAAAAAAGGGAGAGCCCTTTTTTAGAGAGCTCCCCCATCTGCCAGCTAGATTATTTTACTGTTGCCTACAGCCCCCTATTGGGCTTTTTGGTCTCCTTCTTGGGCACCTTGAGGGTGAAGGCCACCAGGTTGCTGGCCCCCTTGTCCAAAAATCCCTTGAAGACCTTCTGGCCCACGCTCATCACCAGGGCCGGCCGTCCCACGTTGCCCACGTCGCCTATGGTGTAGCCCAAGAGGCTGCCGCTGATGCGCGGGGTACGCCAGTCTTCCACCAGGGAGAGTCCGTTCCAGGATAGCGAAAACAGAGTGGACTGATACAGCATGCGGGTCTTTTCCAGGGCCATACCGAAGCGGCCCTTGCTGCGCTGGCAGATGACCTCCTGGCGGCCGTCTTTGTTCAAATCGGCCAGGATCAGGCGGGAGAAGATGTACCACCAGGATTCCTCATAGTCGGTGCCCGCCATGGCCATGAAGGTGATGAACTTGTTGGACATGTTGTACAACTCGCCGCTCATCCACATCTGCTGGTTCTTGTGGTTGAACATGCGCAGGTGGTAGGTGGGGTCCAACAGCACCGTCATGGTCTTGCCCGAGCCGTTGAAGTCGCCCAGGACGAAGTTGTAGATGGAGGCCATCTTGGGCAGGTTCATCTCCTTTTCGGGCTCATACTCGCCCTTGTTCCAGCGCAGTTTGTAAACGGGACCCCAGAAAGGCGTGTCGACCGCGGTTTCCTGGCCGAACAGCCAGTGGCCCTTGCCCAGGGGATTGGGCTGCACCCGGAAGTAGTAGCCCGAGCCCTTGACCTTGTAGGCCGGCCGCCCCTGGCGCCACTCCAGCACAAAGCTGTTGACCGTCTCCGACAGGCGGACGGAGACGAAGATTTCCGGGCGGCCGTCGCCGTCGATGTCGGCCACATCCACGAACAGGTAGTTACCCCTCGGCCCGTTTTTCAGCTCGTAGATCAAGGAGAAGCTCTTACCGGTCAGGCGGTAAAAGCGTATCCTGTCGGGGAACAGGCAAACCAATTCGTTCTTGCCGTCGTTGTCGATGTCCCCCACCGCCACGTCGATGATTTGGCCCATCAGGCGGGGGCTGCGCCAGTAGCGGTCTGATTCCACCCCGGACAGGCGCTTGAGGAACAGGGGGTTGAGCGGGCTGATGTTGGCCGGCAGGTTTTCGATGTCCCCGGAGCCGCCCGTGCTGGCGGGCTGCTGTTGGGCCTCCAGGGCGGCCTTTTGGGCGGCCACCGCGTCGGGCCGGCGGAAGATCTCGGCGTTGATGCGCTGGGCAAAGGCGTTGATCTGGGGGATCACCTGATCCAAGTCCTTGGCCTGAATGAAGGCGGTAAGAGCCGGATCGCTTTGGCCGACCTTGACCACCCGGGCGTCCACGCTGACCGCTTTGCCCAACTGGGTGATGGAGCCGAACACCACCACCTGGGCCCCGAGTTCCTTGCCGACCTGGCGCGCCTTGGCGTCGTTGTAAGGAGGCTTGATCTTTTTGAGCACCGGAGCCACCAGATCCGGCTCCATGACTATGACCTTGTCTTTCCAGGGCAGGCGCGAGGCCAGCATGTCCCTGACGCCCTTGACCACGAAGGAAATGTCCTCTTTGGCGTTGGCTGAAAACGGCAGCACCACCACCCGGGTGGGACCGGCGGCCAAAGTAGACGGGGCGGCGGGCATAAATACCAGCGCCGCCACGATGAAGGTCATAAGTCCGGCAGCCAAGGCACGGCTGTATTTCATGTTTTCCTCCCACCACTGCCTGGATAAGCGGGGTGCTCTGGCGGTGTCAAAAAGCCTCAGCCAAGCTCTATCACGGCCCCCTGGCTGGCGTCAAGAATCGGAGCCTTATGACAGGGCTTGACAGGCGGCTCCCGGGGCACCACAATTCTGTCAGGCTTCAGGACGCAATGGCGCCTGGGGCAAAACAATCTTACCAGGAAAAAAGGGAAGCGGACATGGAGTGCCCACACTGTCAAGAGGATTTGCCCAGCCGGCCTTGCGTCACCTGCGGCCACGCGGCCCTGCCCGGCGCGGCCTTCTGCCATCACTGCGGGTATGAGTTGCCCCCCGCCCACGGCGAGGAACCAAAACTTCTGACCTGCCACTCTTGCGGTCAAAAGTTGCTACCCGAGGCCAAGTTCTGCTCCGATTGCGGCCAGTCGCTGTCCGAGCTGTCCGAGCCGGCCCAAGCCGAAGCCGCCGAGGGCTATGACCCGGGCAAGCGCACCGCCTGCAGTGACGGCAGTTGCATCGGCATCATCGGCCCCGACGGCAAGTGCACCGACTGCAGCAAGCCTTACAGCGGGCCGGCGCAGTAGGCGCCACACCCAGTTCGCCGGGAGACCACAATGTATAGGCTCATGGTGACCGGCCGCTTTGCCGCGGCCCACAACCTGCGCAACTTCCAGGGCCAGTGCGAGGCCCTGCATGGGCACAACTGGAAAGTGGAGATCACGGTGGAGGGCGAAAAGCTCGACCAAGCCGATCTGTTGATGGACTTCGGCGAGCTGAAGGCCCTGATGAACCAGGCCTTGGATCAGCTGGACCATAAGCACCTCAACGAGGTGCCGCCCTTTGATAAGATCAACCCCTCCAGCGAAATGATCGCCAAGTGGTTGTTTGAGACCATCGGCGCCCAGTTGCCGGCGCACGTGAAGATGGCCTCGGCCTCGGCCTGGGAGAGCGAGAACGCCCGGGCCACCTATTTGGGTTAAACGCTGGGCCAAAGTAAACAGCCGCCGCCGGCCTCGTTGGCCGGGGCGGTTTTTTTGGGGCTGGGCTGAACCGCCGGTGCGCGCCGTGCTGGGCGATATGGCGTCCGCAGGGGTCGAAAAATAGTTGGTTAAGGAAAGAATAAGCCATCGCTGCGGTCGGCACGGGCGCGCTGTGGAGGCCGGCAGCATTCCCCGCCGTTTGGTTATAATCGCCCGGCCCGGCAAATCACCCAAGCCCACACGGTGATGCTCCCAGAGCCGTCCGCCAAGGATTCTGGCCGCCTCAAACCATTGATGACCGGTCGGGGAGGCAGTTTTCCCTTTAACTGCTTTTTTTGATTCTTGCCAACGCTACGCAGGTGATGTCTGCGCTCCATCCAATATATTAGGGAGCCCCCAAGGGGACTCCCGCTGTTGTTGGTTGATAATTGTTGTCTAGCCCGGATATTTCACGAAGGCCGGCCGTCCGGCTGCGCCAGCCCAGCGCTGGCTATGTTGCCGGCTGCGCTCCAAGCTCGACGTAGCTTTGGCTAC
>JANQFN010000474.1 GCA_028277825.1 Desulfarculaceae bacterium | reverse complement strand
GCAGGCGGCGCACTAGGCCGATCAGTTCTGCAACGTCTTCGTCGGTTTCGCCGGGCAGCCCCACCATGAAGTAAAGCCGCAAGTTGGGCACCCCAGCGGACACCAGGCGTTCAGCGGCCTGGATCAGGTGGTCTTCGCTCAGGTGCTTGTTGATTATCCTGCGCAGGCGCTGGCTGCCCGCCTCCGGGGCCAGGGCCACGGTCTGGTGTTGGCTGGCGGCCAGGGCCCGGGCCAGCTCGCCGCTGACCCGGTCGGCGCGCAGGCTGGACACCGAGAGGCTGCCGCCTGCCCCGGTGACGGCTGCGGCCAAATCATCGATGTCCGCCATATCGCTCACCGCCGCCGATACCAGGCCCACTTTGCCGCCACCGGCCGCGGCCCGGGCGGCGGCTTCCTTGAAATCGGCAGCCCGACCCAGCCGGGGGGGGCGCAAAACGTGACCCGCCGCGCAAAAGCGGCAGCCGTGACCGCATCCCCGGCCCACCTCGAGCAGGGTCATGTGCCCGAACTCGGCCCCCGGCCCGCTGACCAGGCTCCTGGCCAGGCCCGAGGCCGGCCCCTCATAGCGGGGCGCCGCCACCCGCTGGGGCAGGCCAAGTCTTGGGGTGAAGGCGGCCAGGGTGCCGTCGGGATGGTAAGACACCTCATAGAGCGAGGGGGCGTAAAAGCCGGGCACCTGCCGGGCCAGGGCGGTCAACAATTCCTCCCGCTCCCGGGCCCCATGCTCTAAAAGGGCGTCCAGGAAGGGGTGCAGCACCACCTCGGCCTCACCCAGCAAGAAAGCGTCCACCACCTCGGCCAAAGGTTCGGGGTTGAGCATGGGCGACACCCCGCCGGCCACCACCAAGGGCCCCATGCGCGAGGCCGCCCGCATGCCCAGGCGGCCACGGTCCAGCATCTTGAGCAGGTTGGGCTGGTCATTCTCAAAGCAGATGCTCACCAGCACCAGATCGAATTCAGCCAAGGGGCGGGACGACTCCAGAGAGAGAAGCGGCGCCCCGCTTTGGGCATACAGCGCCTCCTCCTTGCGGTCGGGCAGGAACACCCTCTCGCACAGGGCGTCGGGGCGCTGATTGACCAGGCGGTAGACCGTCTGCAGCCCCAGGTTGGCCATGCCCACCTGGTAGGTGTTGGCAAAGATCAAGGCCACCTTCAAACCCACGCCGGGGTCCTTGCGCACGGTTCCCCGTTCCCGGGCCACCAGTTCTTGGTGGTATTTTTGCAGGGGCCAAAGCTTGCTGGCCACGGGCAGTATCCCTTGTCCGGCTGATCGTTATGGAAGGGCTAAATATAGCACAGGATCGCGCACTTGACCCCGGGGCTTGAGCGTGTCAGCCTGGAATACACGCCAGCTCAAGCCGGCGCCACCATCTCAGCGGGCGGATCCTCTCCCGAGCAGGAGCGAATATGGATGACCTCAAGCGTCTGGAGTTTTTGCGGCAACTGGCCCTGGAGGGCGATAGCGCCAACATGTGGAACGCCGGGGAGGCGGTGGGCCTTGATCGGGCTGCCACCGAGGCCCTGGCCATGGACCTGATGGCCCAAGGCGTGTTGGAGATGGCCAGCCTCAGCGGCGGCGTGAAGTTGACCGCTTCGGCCCAGTCTGAACTGGAGGGCGCGCCCAGTCCGGAGAAATCGGCCAATTTGGCCTCGGTGTTGGAGGGTATCGCCGCAGCCGGTAACCTGGGCCTGGATGCGGCCGCGGCCGCCAACCTGGCCGCGGACCTGGCCACCTTGCAGGCCGGCCTGAAACGCAACCCGCCACTGGCCCCGGTCTTGGAGTCCTGCCTCAAGGCCGTAGGCGCCGCCTTGGACCAAGCCGGCGCCGCGGGACAGGAACTCAAGGCCCAACTAATGCCTTTCCTTAAATAAAAAAGGGACGGGCAAGACGCCCGCCCCTGTTGCGTCCTGGCTTTCCCGCTTATCCGCAGCTACCGCCGCAGCCGCCGCAGGCGTCCATGCCCGGGTCACCCAAGGGGTTTTCCGACTCCAGGCTGAAGCCCTGCTGCCAGCCGTTATCCACGAAATCCACGGTGACCTTGCCGCTCTTATCGCTCAGGTCCTTGGCAATGATATAGGTCAGCCCGTCGATCTCAAACTCCTGGTCGCCGTCCTTTTTCTCATCCAAAACCAGACGCAGACCCGGTCCGCCGCAACCGCCGGACTCCAAAAACACCCGCAGGGGAGAATCCAGCTCTTTTTCCTTCATGAAGGCGGCGATGGCCTCGCCAGCCGCCGAAGTTACTTCAATCATGGTTAATCCTTTCACTGGGCGGTATACACCGCTTTTCCGTTGCTTATAAGATGCGCACGCTTCGACCCGGATGCAAGTTTCGACTCCATGATATTTTTCGATGCTTCAGGGGAGTCTAAGAGAGATAACCGATGCGGGGCACGCGCCTGAAAAGCGCCGGAGCGGGCCCGCATGGGACCCGCCCCGGAGATAAGGCCAAAAATATCTAACAGGAGCAGCCGCTGTCGCCGCAGCCGTCGGTAGAGCAACTGGCGCCGCCGCCCACGGGAAACTCCGAGTTCACCGTGAAGCCCTGCTGCCAACCGTTGTCCACAAAGTCCACGGTCACCTTGCCGCTCATTTTGCTCAAGTTCTTGTCGATCAGGTAGGTCAGGCCATCAACTTCGTACTTGTCGTCTTCGTCTTTTGGTTCATCCAGAACCAAGCGTAGGGAAGGACCGCCTCAGCCGCCGGATTGCAAAAACACCCGCAACGAGGAGTCCAGCTCTTTCTCCTTCATGAAACTCTGAATGGCCTCGCTGGCGGCCTCGCTCACTTCAACCATGATGCATCCTTTCCTGCCCTCAAAGGGACCAATACTTCTACTTGTGCATTTATATATGGCAACTGATTCTCATCTTTGCAATAGCAATGCTCATTTTTCTGAAAAAAACTTTGTTTCCAGCCAGCTAGGCCGATGCACCGGGCTTGCCTTCTTAGCGAGACGGGGTTAGGCTTTGGGTGTCGTTAAAATGCTTGGCCGCAATTAAGGTACTGATATTAAATGATAAATAATATGACATCATCAGCGGGCGATCCCCGGGAGGATCTGGCCGCTTGGCTGGATTGCCGCTTCACATTGCAGGGCAGCCAGGCGGCCCGTGCGTTGGTGCCGCGCCTGAAAAAGGCGGGAGCGGTTCAGGTTTGGCAGCAAGCCAGCCAGGTCTGGTCCCTGTGGCCGGATGATGCGGAGGCCGAAAAAGCGGTGCAAAGGATGGCCGCCGAGGCCGGCGCCGAGCCCACCCTGCGCCGCTTCCAGGCGGCCGAGCCCACCCGAGCCTGGCAAGAGCCCCGGCCCCGGGAGGTAGGGCCGGGGCTGGCCCTGGCCCCGGCCTGGCTGGGTTTGAGGGCCTCCCGGGAGGTCCTGGTCATCGAGGCGGGCACCGCCTTTGGCGCCGGCGACCACCCCAGCACCTGGCTCAACCTGGCTCTGATCGCGGAGCTTTTAGCCGGGCGCCATGGGCCCGTGCCCGCGGGGCGCTGGG
>JANQFN010000468.1 GCA_028277825.1 Desulfarculaceae bacterium | reverse complement strand
GGCCGCCATCCAGAAAGAATCCACCCCGATCAACAACAACCGGGTGTTGAAGATGAACATAAAGGGCAGGATGGCGGTGCGCACGTCATAGGTGAAGCTCTGCAGGCCAGTGGGGATGGGCGCCGAACGGGCGATGGCGCTGGCCGCGTAGGCGGCCAGGCCCACTGGCGGGGTGTCGTCAGCCAGAATGCCAAAGTAAAACACGAACAGATGGGCCGCGATCAAAGGCACCACCAGCCCGGCGCTGGGCCCCAGGTCCACGATCACCACCGCCATCAAAGAGGCCATCACGATATAGGTGGCGGTGGTGGGCAGGCCCATGCCCATCAACAGACAGGCCAGGGCGGTCAGCAACAATAGCAGGTAGAGGTTGTTGCCCGCGATCAGTTCCACGATCTCGGTAATCAGCCCGCCCAGGCCCATGTTGACCACGCCCACGATCAGCCCGGCCCCGGCCACGGCCACGCCGATGCCCATCATGTTGCGCCCGCCAGCCACCAGGGACTGCCAGATGATGCCCAGGGCGTCTTTGAGCCCGGCCCAGGGCCCGCGGCCCTCCCGCCAGGCGCGCCACACGCCGCGCACCAGGATCAGGCCGCTCAGAAAGAGGATGGCGCGAAAGGCGGCCAGCTCCGGGCTGTGGCGCAGATAGACCAACTCATAGATCAACACCGCCAGGGGGATGAGAAAATGCATGCCCTGGAACAGGGTGGGCCAGAAGCGGGGCAGCTCCCGGCGGGGGATGCTCACCAGGCCCAGCTTGCAGGCCTCCAAATGGGTGATGAAAAACAGGGTGAAGTAGCTCAAGAGCGCCGGCAAGAGGGCGGCCTTGACCACCTCCAGATAGGCCAGGTTGCAGTACTCGGCGATGATGAAGGCGGCCGCGCCCATGATGGGCGGCATCAACTGGCCGTCGGTGGAGGCGGCCACCTCGATGGCCGCCGCTTTTTTGGCCGGGTAGCCGGCGGACTTCATCAGGGGGATGGTGAAGGTGCCGGTGGTGACCACGTTGGCGATGGAGGAGCCCGACACCATGCCGGTCAATCCGCTGGCCAACACCGCCGCCTTGGCCGGCCCGCCGCGAAAGGAGCCCAAGAGACTAAAGGCCAGGCGCACGAAGTACTGGCCACCCCCGGCCCGGTCCATCATGGCCCCGAACAAGACGAACAAAAACACGATGGTGGCTGACACGTCCAGGGGGATGCCGTAAATGCCCTCGGTGGACATGGTCTGTTGGCCCATGAAGCGGCCCAGGCTGACTCCCTTGAAGGCGATCACCTCGGGCATGTAGGGGCCGAAGAAGGCATACACCATGAAGGCGGCGGCCACGATGGACAGAGCCGGCCCCAGGGCGCGGCGCACCGCCTCCAACAACAGCACCACCAGCACCGCGCCGATCACCAGGTCCCGGGTCAGGGGATCGCCCTGGCGCGAGGCCAGGCCGGTGCGGTCCAGAGCGATGTAGAGCGCGGACAGGCCGGCGCCGGCGGCCAGAATCAGGTCCAGCCAGGGGATGCGCCCCCGCGCGGTCAAAAAACCCAGGCGCCCGCCCAGGCCCAGCTTTTTGACCAGGGGAAAGCTCAAATAGACCAGCACCAGGGCAAAGGCCAGGTGGATGGCCCGCACGTACACGCTTTCCAGCAGGATTACAGAGGGCAGGGACAGCTGGAACAGGGACCAGGCCCCGGCCACCAGGGGGATCAGGCGGCGTTGCCAGCCCTGGGGTTGGCGCAGGCCCAGGTCGGCCTCGGCCGCGGCCCGGGCCTGGTTCAGGCCCTGCGCGCCCACGTCCTCCGTTGAAGCTTGACCGGCAGGCACGTCGTTCAGGCCGTCTATCTACTTCAGGCCGGCCTCTTTATAGTATTTAAGCGCCCCGGGATGCAGGGGAGCGCTGAGGCCCTGCAACATCTGCTGGGCGTTCAACACGCCCAGGGCCGGATGCAGCTTCTTGAACTCGGCCAGGTTTTTAAACACCGCCTTGGTGATGGCGTACACCACCTCATCAGGCAGCGAGGCCCGGGTGACGAAGGTGGCCTTGACCGCGAAGGTGGGCACGTCTTTTTTGTTCAGGGCCTGGGGATAGAAGCGCACCGGGATGGCCGCCTTGACGAAGTAGGGCCGTCCCTCCAAGAGCTTGGCAATGGCCGCGGGGTCTGAAGCCAAAAAGCCCACCTTGATACGTCCGCTGGTGGCCTCCTTGATCAGGCCAGCCGGGTTGCCCACGGTGTAGGCAAAGGCGTCGATGCGGCCGTCTTGGAGCATCTTGGCCGACTCGGAGGCCTTGAGCCCCTCGGCCTTGCCCAG
>JANQFN010000457.1 GCA_028277825.1 Desulfarculaceae bacterium | reverse complement strand
GGAAAAGGCCACGCCAGTCATAGAAAGCGAGCCAATCACCAAGCCTACCCCCAAGAGCATGGCCAGAATATGGGCAATGGTGCGCCCGGCGCTATTTAGGAAGCCAAGCCACCACTGAAAATCCGGCCGAGTATCTTTTTGTACCATAAGCAAGAGCAACAAGACGGCGCTGGCATAGTAAGGAGCCTGGGCCTCCAGGCGAGAAAACACCAAAACCCAGATAAGCACGGCAAAGGAAACCAGGAACATCCAGCCGTTTTTCAGAGTGTGGCGCAAAGAGGGCAGTTCCTCTTTGGGTAAGCCCAAAAGGCCGTGCTGGGCAGCAAAAGAATCCACTTGCAAAAAAAGGACCAAGTAATAAAGTACCGAGGGAATCGCGGCGGCTAGACACACTTCAAGATAGGTGATGTTAAGGAATTCGGCCATGATAAAGGCGGTGGCGCCCATGATGGGTGGCATCAGCACACCACCGGTGGAGGCGCAGGCTTCCACCGAGCCGGCATAGTAGGGCGGGAAGCCAGCTTTTTTCATGGTGGGGATGGTGAAGGTGCCGGTGGTGACTATATTGGCCACTACGCTGCCGCTAAGGCTGCCGAAAAAGGAACTGGATACGATGGATACCTTGGCAGCGCCTCCCCTGCGCGAACCCAATATGGCAAGCGCCATGTCCAGAAAAAACTTGCCGCCCCCGCAAACTTGCAGAAGCGCTCCGAAGATGAGGTAACCAATCAATATGCGCCCCACCACCCGAGTGGGCAGGCCCACCAAGCTTTCGGTGCCCAGGCAGTGAAAGTTGACTACTTTCCAGAAACTGTAGCCCACCCCTTTTAGCAACCCCGGCATATAGGTGGTAAATAAGGGGAAGGCGCCGAGGATGGCGCAAACAAAAAACAGCGGCCAACCACCCACCCAACGCGTGGCTTTGAGCACGAGGGCTAGGATTAAAAGCGACATGATCTTAGCATGCCAAGGGGCCGTGACTTCCCAGCCCTCATCAAAGGCCATGGTGGCGGTGGCAAAAAAATACAAAGGCACCAAAAAGGACAGCACCGCTAAAACCGGACGATAAACGGCCCAAGGCCCTTTGACGCTGGGGAAGAAGCTGACCACCGCTATGGGCAAAAAACACACCATCAGGGCAAAAAAATAGGCCTGGCCCACAAAATAGGTGTTGAGCCACGCCAACTGAAACACTTCGATCACCGAGACAAAGATGCCCACCAAAGCCAGAGTGGCCATTAGATATTTTTTCAATTCTTCGCTGGCCGGCTGACCGTGAACTTCTGAGGCAGTCATTTTTTCTCCCTGAGGGTTCAAAGCCGGAGCGGTGCCGGAGGTGGCCAGACCTTTGGATGCCAAAGGTAAGATTTATTGTTTATTTTGGTCCAAAAGCATAACCGCCCCCGTGGGCGGGGGCGGTTATGTTTAGGTACTAGTTCGCAACTCGCCTAGCCGGCGAGGGAGACAGTCCCTTTTTGGTCAAATAGTCAACCAGGTAGTTTTCCCAAAACACCCGCCATTTAGGGCTGCTGAGGGAAATTTTCTTTTTCTTGGCCTGCTTCTTGGCCTCGTCCCAGGCGATCAACCGTTCCTTAGCCAAGAGGATGCACATGTCCTGCCAGGCTTGCAGCTCTTTAGTCCATACGCCCTTCTCTTTAAAGAACTTGACCGAGCCTGGGTGATAGGGGGGATAGCCCTTGGGAAGGTACTTGAGATCCAGAGCGTATTGCGGGGTGAAGAGCTTCAGCTCGGGGTGCTTATTCTTATACTGATTATAGCCTTCATAAAAACCTTTGGTGAGCGCGTAGGC
Source organism: Desulfarculaceae bacterium (assembly GCA_028277825.1). Taxonomy (GTDB): domain Bacteria; phylum Desulfobacterota; class Desulfarculia; order Desulfarculales; family Desulfarculaceae; genus Desulfoferula. The sequence goes on along the minus strand of JANQFN010000457.1, from coordinate 6,721 downwards.
CACTTCCTCAGACAACCAGGGATAGCAATAGAAGACATAGGGGTAACTGGTGGACCAGGCCTCCTTGTTTTTCCCCGGCAGTCCCTTGTAATGCCAGGAAGAAAAGAAAGGCGCTATCTTGCGCATTCTGGCAAAGGCCTTTTTGTCGCTGGGAGGGATGTCGACCACCCTGGCGCCTTGGGGCTTGGAAGCGATCCTGATGGTGTAGGCGGCATAAAGCCCCAGCCACCAGAGATCCGTCTTGTTGTTCATGGCCGCCCGAATCTGGCCGCCGAAGGTGGGGCATTTCACCTGGGTTACGTCCTTCCAGGTTAGGTTGGCGTAGGCCAAAAGGGCGTCTGTGGCCAGCCTCCCGCTACTACCCGGCCAAATAGGAATCCGTTTACCCTTTATATCGTAAAGAGTCTTGATGCCCGACTCCACCGAAGCCACCCAACCAGCGCGGTTGGGCCCCATCCAAACCCGGTACATCGTTTGCGGGCCCCAAGCTTCAGCGCCAAACTCAGTGATGCCAACCAAAGGGGCTGAAACCGACAGAGCCGTGGTGAAGACCAGCTCCGCCTCCCTAGTACGCACACTGAGAAAACGGCCGGTTTCGGTTTCCCGGGGGACCGGGAGCATCCTCATGCCGGTATTTTCTCGGATGGCCTGGGCCATGCCAGTTACCAAGGCGTGTCCAGTGGTGCCGACCCCAAAGGTGCTGACCCGCACCAGCTTGGGCAGCCCTTCAGCCATGGCGCCAAGCGGGCAAAGCAGCATTGCTAAACCCAGCAAGCCCGCTAATGTTAAACGTTGGGATTTCATGCCTTCCCTCCCATCATTCATGTTTTTATAGCGCCAGTTTGATGCCAGCGCAGGGATAACCTAATATTTTCCAAAACGCCTTGGGCGGCGGCCCGCCAACTTGACCACTACGGTCACGCCTGCGGCCTCTGACAAGCAGCGCGCTCGGCTTTACTCACGGTTCAATTGCCGGCCCTCGCCAGAGCCTCCAGGGCATTGACTACTATGCGTCTGCGTAAAACTTTTTCTTCTTCAGGCGGAATTGCGGGATCACCCAGAGGACTTGTAATGGCTTGGCCTTGTATTATGCGGTTGGCTCCTATGGCTTGGGCGGTTGGCAACAGAGCGGTCACTAAAACCGCCGGGATACCTTGTCTTTCGATTTCCCTTTCGAGCACTGACCCGCAGCGCGTCCCAGTGCCTCAGGTGGCCGTCACAAGGGCCGCATCCACCTTAGCTTCTTTCAGTTGGGTGGCGATGGCCTCACCGATACGTTTGCCGTTGTCCAGAGTGGTGGCCACACCGGTGGTGGCGAAGTATTCCTCAAACAACTCTTTGATAAAACCCTCGCGCTCCAAATCGCGCAGTACGTCTAGGGGAAGCAGCCGGTGGGGGTCTTGGTTAACATGGCTGGTGTCATAGCCCCGGTGGATGGATTCATACTCTTGGGCGCTCAGAAATTCCTGGCCTGCCAGTGAGTAGCGCCCGAAGCGAGTGGCCCGGGCCGCTTCAATACGGTCCGGGTTTCCTTTGGGGAACATCCCTCCTTCGGTGACCAAGGCAATCACGGCCTGGCTCAAATCCTTCACCGCAGGGGCCGGCTCCACCACGTCCAAATCACCAGCCATGATTTCACTGCTGAAGGGTTCGCCGCCGAGTTTCCGCAGCAGCATATCCACCGCCCGAGTGGCGGCCAGGTCCTGGCTGATAGCCGCCTCTTTTATCCCCTGGGGCAGGTAACCCTCTTGGGAGGGGGACTGCAATGCCTCTCCCCGAACCAACTTCAAAGCCAGTGTGACCATCTGGAGCATTGACTGACGCATGCCGGCCGCATTGGAGCCGGTCTCCACAATTTTTACCTGGCGGCGGTAGAGATCCACCCCGGGGTTTTCGGGGTACATACCCGTCAGGCAAACCACACCCAATTTTTCTTGGGCTAGCCGACATATTTCGCCACAGGCAAGGCCATAGCGACCAGCGTTGAAGGCCGGTCCGGCTATGAGGATGTCGGGTCGAACCGAATTGATCATCTCCAGGCATTTTTGGCCAGCCAGTTCTATGTTTTCTGTGAAGTAGTCGTCACCGCATACTATGCTGGCCACCACTTCAGCTTCCTCTCCTAGCAAAGACTTGAGCAGCAAACCGGGGCCCAGTGGTTTTTCGGCCATAAATGGTTCGATGGCAGCCTGGTCCTCCCCGCCTACCTGGCCGAAAAACTGGTTCAGATAATGCGCTACGCGAAACATGACTCAGCGTTCCTTGGTAGTTAAATAGGTTAATCCAGCCTGACTGAGGCCATTGGCCAAGCACCTTAGGGGTACGGTGACCGCTTCAGCTAGTCCCTCTCCCGCATCAAGCATTACTTCGCCCCCAATCACTCGGTCAGCCGCCGTCAGGTTGATGACACCGTCCGAATTTCCTACGCTGACCATGGCGTCGGCCTTGGCTGACATCGCCAATAATGGCGCCTGACCATCGCCTTGAGGCCCTAACCATTCGTTGTCAATCAACACCGTTTTGATGCCCAATTCTTCGCAGGCGTCGCAGTTGCTCATGAGGTCCACATCAGTATGCCCGCCGCCTTCTTTGCTGATCACCACCCCTTGGGCGTCCAACACATTTTTAAACAGGCCGGCAGCCATCTGGGATGTACGCCTTATCTCTAGGAGGGAAGTCGGTTCAGGGGCGATCACCACTCCCCTGAAATCGATTTCTTGTTGCCGGTGGCGCCGGTATAAATCTAAAACCACCGGGTGATTGACAATGGCATAAGAAGGTATCTTAAGGGCAAAGGAGATGTTGTAGTGTCCGCAAGCTATAGCACCGTCCAAAATTTCGTTGGGGTGCAAAATGGTGGGATAGTACCGCCGACAGTTGTCTCCGTAAATAAAAGGCTCCCGGGAATCACCGTGGCTATGCAATTGATACAGATAAGCCAGCCGAGGTAGATCGCTGGGGGGTGGCTTGGCTTCCCCCAGGTCGAAAACTTCCTTCTGGCTCGGTTGCTTTTTGCGCGCCAAAGCCGCTAGATATACGCTGGCGCGAATACCCGCTTGTTTCAAGGCCAGGCCGTAATCCAGCTGGCTCAAGCCGGGGGAGGGTTCGGTAAGCAGGCACAAGCTGCAGTTCTGGGCATATAAACCAAACTGAGCGCCCTCTCCAAACATGTCCAACACCGCGCCAAAGAACCCCGGCATCATCCCCATTTCCAAAACCGAGCATCCTTTGAGGGCGATGGTGGTGCCATCACCCGCTCGGTAGAGGTCACCATACAAACCTGGGTAATATGTGGGCTCGCCTCGGGCAAGGCAACGGGGTTCAAGGATATCCAGGATATTAGTTATCCTCGCCCTCTCACCACGGTTGACAACAGCCAGTTCCACAGAGGCGAAGCGTTGATCCCGTGCCAATAGGTCCTGCAGTTCCTGTCTATTGACTTGCAGGGCTCCATTATGCAACTGGCTGGCTGGACCAAATTGTATGCGGTCTATTTGATATTCTTGTATTTCCAGGCGCATAAGGCAGATAACTCATTTTTGGTTGGAGAAGTAACTTTCATAATTTAACTTGTACAAACATTTATATAACTTGACAAGACATGCCAAGTCAACCCTGTTTTACGCTGGCTAATTAAGGGACCATTGAACAGCCTTCATCTCCACTTATCTTGACTTTTCCTTTGGCTGCATTATACTGAGAATCGAAATCGCCCCTGTATCAGGCAGCCATAATTTTATGGATGCGTACAGTGCTAAAAGACAAAAAAATCATTATCATAGGTGATCGCGACGGGATTCCTAGTCTGGCCATTGCCCGTTTGGTGGAAGACTCCGGCATGGAAGTGACCTATAAGGCCGTACACTGTTCTCTGTGTTGCCACCAAGGAGCACTCGATCCTGAGGATCAAGAAGCCATCAAACAGCTAGCCGAGACCCATGGCCCAGAAAACTTGGTTGTGGTCTTGGGCCAAACCAACCCAGAAAATATACGGGTGAGCGTGCAAACAGTTACCAAAGGCGATCCTAGTGGTGTGGGTCCATTGTATGGTACCAAACTGGGGATCGAAACGCTGCACGCTTTGGAACAGGATTTCCGCGATCAATTTGCTGACCAACAATTTGATAAACATCTGGGCTTTTACGATAAGTTCAGTGATCGACACGGGTTAGAAAAATCGATGCGAGAGGCGCGAGCTGCCTAATAATAACGGGGCCCCCGATAGGGACCCCGCTCACTGAGTATCCGGATATTAGTTGTTGGCCTGCTCTCTTAGCTTTGACAGGCTTTGTTCAATCTGCTGACCATCAATGACTAGTTCGAATATTCCCAGTTTTTCCTCGTACAGATCCCCAGGTATGTACTGTTTCAGGCTCGGTTCCAAGATGTGATAGACTTGGAGTCCCAACTGGACTCCTGCCAATGGACCGGCGAAGCTGGGATCACCAACGACCAGGGTTTCGGCGCTGATTTCCACTCCTTCCACGTCACCCGCTCCCAAGAACACCAACACGTTTTCAGCGCCGTATTCATCGGCGATGCGCATGATGGTGGTTTGATTCTCCGCGTCCATGGCGCCAGCTGCGGTTCAGACAAAACACTCGGTGACCGTCGAGATCACATTGGCACCAGCGGCCGTGAGAATTTCTTCAATGGCCGGCCCGGGTACACCGTCGCGCTCTCCCAGAGCCACCACATACTTCCCTTCAAACATTCGCTTTTTACCTCCTAGTTAGTTCAGGCCTTTTTTTCATAAGAAAGACCAGGGTTGCGCTCCAGCAGGAAAGACATGCCGTCAGAAAGTTGAGACATACGGCCTAGGAACAGACTCCCCTTGGCCACAAACAAGGCGGTGTTCAGCTTGCCTTGCTCCATAGCCTCGGCCGCGTGCCCTAAATAAGGTACCGCTGCCGGGATATGCCCTTGGGTCGGCGAAAAGCCGGGCATTCCCCGTTCTTCAATAAACCGGCTGATGTCATCTCTGCTGATCTCGCCGCGCATCACCGCCAGGGCGGCCATGAGCTTATAGTTGTTTAGGGGCACGTTGCCGCTTCCCTGGGGCACTGTTATTTCAGGGTTGTGTAACTCCGTGGAAATCTTATCTACCTTACTTAGAGCCAGGCCAACCCTTTCCAAGGGATTCACGACCAATGATTTCATGATGTCCTGTTGGTTGGAGCCGTCGCCTATGTTGTGTTTGCCCACCGAGTCCAAGCGGATCACCGGGCTTTGGCCGTCATCGGGAGTGATGAGGAAAGCGATCCCCCCCAGAACATCTTCCAAGATGGGCATGTCGTGTTTCAGGTGCCCGGATAACTTCATGCCCAGTTTGGAAAGGCAACCCCCTCCTAAAACCACCAAGTTTTCAAATACCCCCGCTTTGACTAGACTGGCCCCGTGCACTAGGGCATAGATGGGGCCGGCGCAAAAGGCCTTGGTGTCACTACCAGTGGCGAATCGCATCTGGCACATCTCGCCCACCGCCTTGGCCATGTTGCCGCCACCGCGGTTATAACGGTCGCCAACCGCCTCCTCGGAGCAGGAAATCAGATAGTCAGCGTCATCCGGAGTATAACCGGCCCGTCTCAGCAGGGACCTGACCGCTATGGCCCCCGAAGCCTTGGTCATCAGGTTTTCCATGAGCACGTGGGCCTGTAAGGAAGCGTCTTCCTCATGGTGCCTTTGAAAGGAACCCACCAATTCACCCATGTGGTAAAGAGGGAGCGAAGCCTGTTCCTCTATGGCGTGCTCAATCTTGTCAAGCTCCTTACCCGTGCCGAGCTTTTCCAGGTCCTGGGGGATACTCAGGTGATGTTGCTTCAGCCGGTTGCTTACAATTTGGGTGAACTTGGGTGTGAGATAGACCAGATCAAAAAGATCGGCCGCTTTTAGAAAGCCGTAAAATGCCTCCTGGTCCACGAAGTCGCCATAGGCTCCGTTGGCCTTGGCTTGCTTCACAGGATGTTTCCACCAAGGTTCGGGGATGGCGGCGAGGTCCTCGGGATGCAAGTTGCCCAAGAATACTTGATTGGGGGGATAAGCCACCGCTTCCTCGAAGCTGCGCAGGTGGCTGGCGATCTGTCGGTGCAGGTCGGGATCAATGCCTGTCTCGCGATGGGGTTTGGAGCCATAACGAACGAAGTCCGGAGTGTGGACCAGAAGGTAGGCAAAAGCTTTGACAACAGGGTTGGTACTCACTGCGCCCCACCTTTGCCAGCCATCAGATTGTTCACCGCCTTTTGGAGATCATCCTCAGTGAGTTCTTCGCCCGTCAGACGCAAGACCTCCTGGCCATCACGATAGAAAAGAAAGGCCGGCAAGCTGAGCAGGCGTAGGTTCATGCAAAGCCGGCGATTTTGCGAGGCATCAATTTTGAACAAGCGGAGTTTATCGCCTTGCTCGGCCGCAATTCTCTCCATTCCAGGCATGAGGGCCAGGCAGCGCTCACAACGGGGCCCCCAGAAATCAACTACTGTAGGCGTGCCGTCATCTACCACCACTTCTTGGTAGTTGTCCTTGTTGATTTCCAGTTCCACGAAAAGTCCTCCAAGGTTAAAAAATCGTTTGCCCTGCAATGGGGGTGTTCAAAGCTACAAAGGTCTTTGCCGGCTTAATGCAACGTTTTTTCTTTTGGCTTGCGGGCGGGTTTTCGGCGGATAGGGCATTGATTTCAGAAATATCTATATATATGGCTGTCCCTTCCAAGCCTGAGGGGCCATTC
>JANQFN010000450.1 GCA_028277825.1 Desulfarculaceae bacterium | reverse complement strand
ATCTCCTTCCAGCCAATTTGAAAGACGTTCCGGCCTTCGTGGGTCCGGGCGATTATATTTTTCGGGTCTTTCAGCGCTTCAAGTTCTTTCGGGTCCATTACGTCCTCCGGGGTTTTTCCGGTAAAGCAGCCCCGGCCCCTCCCGCGTCCTGGTGGCACGCGAGAGCACTAGGCCGAAGGGGGCCGGGGTTGCGGGAGAAGGGGAAGGGGCGCTGCGGCCAAACAGATACCCCCGCCCATCCCACCAGGCTCTAAATAAACACACCTAGGTTGGCTAACTGGTGCTTGATTTCAAGCATCCCGCGCACGTTCCCCGCTCCCTTGGCTTCCCCGTAGGAGGTTTTCAAGGCCTCTATCTGCTCAAGGTCCGCCTGGGGCTTAATCACCCCCGCCTCCTCCAGGGCCTGAATGTTCTTCGCCTGGGCGGCGGTGTCCGGGTCTGCTGCCATCCAGGCTAGCCGCCCGCCAATCTTGTACTGCTTCACGATCTCCGCAGTAGCCTTTTGCCGGTCAAAGTCCGCCATCGCTAAATTCTCCCTTCGGTAAAAGCCCGCTTAATCTGAACTGGGGCGATTAGGTAGATCGGCCCCTTTTGACCATCGTGGTCGCACAGGCCGGGCTCTAGGTTTCCGGTTAGGTGCTGCTCTCCAGGGAGGAGGTACTTCTTGGCCTGCTCAAAGGAGGCCCGCATCAGCCCCCCGCTCTTGTAAATCTGTCCCATCTCAACAACGAGCTCCAGGTAGTGACGGGCGGCTTCACGAAGCTCACCGGCCTTCTCTTGAAAGCATGCGGTATTCGCGTCCACTTCCTTTTGCCGCTTCGCCTTGATCTCTCGGGCAATTTTCTGAGGCTTCCCCGCGCCCGTATTTAGTGCCTCTGTAAGGGTTGTTACCTGGCGCTCTAGGAACTCGTAATCAGCGTCTAAGGTCCTAACCAGTTCGTCCGCCTCCTTCATGGCCTCCTTGTCGTTTTGCAGGGTGGCCTCGTCATAGGCGGCTAACGCCCGCTCCCGCTGTTGCCGGTTTTTGAAAGCCGCGTCCTTCGCCTCCCCGGCGCGGGTGCGGATGTCATTAACCGACGCCTCTAGTTCAAGCAGTAAATCGCTCATGGTTTCCGGTCCTCCTGTTTTCCTGTCAGCCTGTTGGCCTGGTTTCCTACCTTCGGCTTAGCGCAAAGCGCTGGGCGCGGATTTCTTGCAACAGGTCCATTTTCTCCGCTGTAGTCATGGAGGCTAGGCGGGCATTCATTTCCGGGTCCCCTATATCAGGGTCAAAGCCCCTAGCCTTCCGGATGCAGCGCAAGGCCTCCCGTTTCTCCTCAATGGTCATTTCGTAAATTTCCTTCCCCTTCATGCAGGGGTGTAGTTGGGTCCGATTTACCTCCCGCCCTAAGCGGATTACCTTGGCTCTTTGGTTGCGGCTCACTTGTTCAGCCTCCTTTCGATCTCCAAGCGCTCCTCTAGGTCCCGGAGCCGGTCGTCAATGTCGTTAAGTTCGTGAGAGCGGCGGAGGCCTTCTAAGACGGCTCCCAAAGCCTGCCCCTCGGCGGGGGTGAGCTCTCCGGACGTAACCGCCTCCAACAGGACGGCGGAGGCCTCTACTAAGTCAGCCGGGGTCCGGGTATCAGGGAGCTTGAGGGTTACAGGCCGGTCCTTGCGCGGGGGGATTAGGCACTCCATGCATAATTTCAAAGCAACCTGGTCCCCCTCTAAGGCCAGTTCGATGCACCGGCGTACTAGCTCCTCTACCTCCCCGTCCAAAAGTTCCTCGGCCAAGATGGTGGCCTTATTCCGGCTACCTTTCGGCCTCCCTTTCGGGTTCCCGCTCTTGCCCTTGGGGAAGTCTCCCTTTTTGCGGGCCGGTTTCCGGGGGGACTTCTTAGCGGGCTTGCGGGCTGGCTGTTTTTTCGCTGTTTTGGCAGCCATTAGCCTTTCTCCTTAAGACGTCTTTGCATTGCATTCATTGAGGCTTGGTAGCGTTCGTAGCCACTCCCTCTATTACTCCTAAGGTTTCTAATGACAGATGTATTATTAGGCTCTTTAACTTGGAATACAGACGGATGGTTTCTTACATCCGTAGCTTTATTAGATTCAGTAGATTTATTAGATAGATTAGTTAATTCAATATAACTGTATTTACCCCGGTCTATTTTCGCGATTAGGCCCTTACGTTCCATGTGGTACAACGCATTCTGTAGAGCGTTCTTTTCTCTACCGGTAATATGCACGAGTTCTTTGGGGGAGAGGGTTTCTGGATACGCGTCTTTTAGAGCATCAATGATCCTCTGTTGTTTATTGGTTGTGTTGCATATCTCAGCAGCTCCCAGAATTACCCAACTGCAATTTGTGGAGTCAAACCTAAGGGCCAAGTGCTGCTCTTCGATATCTCGACCCGTAACCCAGAGTTCAGCATCTGAACCACCCCTTAGTCGCTTAAAAACCATCAATGTATCTGCCCCTCCGCTTAATCCGGTGGTACCAGCAATTTCCGAGAACACATCTTTAGCTTCAGCTTTTCGAGTGTGGTGAATCAGCACTAATGCTATTCGATGCTCTTCCGCCAGTGCCTTTAAAGAGGCCATAGCCTCATAGTCTCTTTTGTAGCTGTATTCAGACCCCTTACCCTGTCGGTAAGCTCTGACTTTGGCGAGTGTGTCAATGAACACCAAGCGGATATTCTGATGTTCTTCGAGGAATTGAGCTAAACGCGTCCTACCACCCTCTCCAACTCTGGGCCAGCGGTTAAATAAGTAAAGCTGATCCAGGGCAGCCGATGACTCGTCAATCGAATTCAAGGAGTTTTTTAGTCGTTGTTTTAGGCGTTGGGGCGAATCTTCCAAGGCTAAGTACAGCGCACCGCCTTGTGGAACCTGATATGCGGAGAACGCATCTCCTCCTGTAACAGTCGCAGTGCAGGCATTCATAGCCCACCAACTTTTTCCTGCTTTTGGAGGACCTACTAGCAAGGCAAGTCCTTCAGGAAGGAGGCCAGGTATTGCTAATCTTGGTTCGGGGAATTCCTGCTTCAACAATTCAGAGGCAGTCCAACCCTTGGGTCTAGGTTTGATTTTGCTACTAGCTTTTTTGTTGTTACCCTCCCAGTCGTAATAATCAGTGCATCCTTCAATGGCTCGACGTACCAGCCGGTCAACGTATTCGGTCAGATTTCCACGCCTGGAAGTTTTGTTTTTGGGAATTTGCGCTAACCCGCTTTCGCGATATAGAGACGCCAGTAGCGCAGGATCACCCCCAGTATAGAAAGCCAATATTCCGCATAAAGCTAGGTCAGCCTCGCTGGTGCTCGGATAGCCCCCGGAGTCTCCGGCCCATAGTCTTTTGAATTTGTTTTTGTTGCGAGCCCGCCCAGCCAGAGCCAGGATATCCTTTTTCATCATATCGACTTTGGTAGGGCGTGATTTGGGGGCTAGTTTTCGGGTGGGCTTTTGGGCATTTCTAAAGACTTTTTTATAAATGGCGTCTACAGCAGTCTGAGCCTTTTTAATGGGGCGGAGATTGTTCTTCCAACGTGTCCCAGTGAAAGTGAAATAGCGCCCTCGGTCGTATATTTCGATTTCACCAGATCCGAGGGCTTTTCTGCATCGAGTCCCTGGCTTCTTGGCGGCCACAATTATGTGTAGGCCTTTACCGCTTGGACTTAACTCCGTGTAGCTGTCGAGTTGAGTTACTATATCTTCCGCCCACGGGAGCAACCTTCCATTCTCGATACAGTGGTCTAAGTCAATTCCGCAATACGGGTCATCTATGCTGAATACAAATCCGATACCATCAAATTCTCCACTTCTCAAAGAGGCGACGGCCTTTTCAAAGGTGGCCCAAGTTGATGGGTCTGTAGAACTCGCCATGCGTCCATCGGTCTGACATGGAACCTTAGTAGGTTTGTCGCCGAGCTTGGCGCCCTTACGTTTCTTTTCCTTCCAAACAACCCATTGCGAACGCCGTCTCAGAAGCTTTGGGATAGCTAAATAAGTGTCAACAGAATTGAGGTTTTGGTCTTTTACAACTTTCAGGTTGGGGTGTTGACGCCCAGCGGTCATGCTTCGCGGTCTTCGGGCCAAAGATTTCATCTCAAGCTCCTTTACAATGACCACGGTTTCTCGAAGCCCGTTGGGCAACGATCTTTCCGTGTAGTTTGAAAGGTATGATTTTGTTGGAGAAACTATATTTGCCAGCCCTTGGCCATCGACATCACCAACACCGTCTCCACCGACCTGTTGGCTTAGGAGTTTGCCAGGATAAAGAAGCTGTGGGGGGAAAACCCTTTTTTTGAAAAAAAAGTGGTTTTCCCCCCACACCCCCCTTTCCCCAAAAAACTTCAAATCAAAAAATCCTTTTCCCGGCGCTGGCTTGGGGTTACATTAGCCGGGTCCAAGCAAGATTGTTTCGGCCCGTCTTTTATAACCACGAGCAACCCGGGAAACGCCATGCAGACCGACATACCTGACCTGGCGCCCAAAGCGCCCCAGCAGGAACGGACCCTGGAAGAACGCATCGCCAGCGTCACCCTCCTGGCCATCGAACTGGAGGGGGTGATCACCGACGGGGTGAGCCTCATGGGCCCCGGCGGCGATGAGAGCATCCGCACCTATCGCCCCGATATCTGGGCCCTGGAGAATTGGCTGGCCGCCGGACGCCACCTGGTGATCATCGCCCGGCCCGGCTTGGCCGCGGCCGAGGCCCTGGCCGACAAGTTGGGCTGCCTCCACCGGCCCGCCGCCGGCGACAAGGGCATCCTGTTCAAGCAGACCCTGTTCGACCTGCAGCTCAAGGACGAAAACGGGGGTTACCTGGGCTGCGACCTGGACGACCTGCCCGCCCTCACCGTGGCCAATTTCTCCGCCTGCTCGCCCAGCGCCTCGGCCTGGGTGCAGGAAGCCTGCCACCTGGTGGGCTCGGCCCCGGCCGGCCGCGGCCTGGTGCGCCAGGTGATCGACCGCCTCATGGAAGACTTCGTGCCTGCGGAGCAGTAACGTGTTTGATTCCGAAAAGCCAGACGCCTATGAAAAGGTCTACCGGGGACTGGTGCAAAACCTGGCCCAGACCGACCTGGCCAAAAACGCCGCCGACCTGGGCCTGAGCCGGGATGAAAGCGGCGCGGCGGTGGTGCCGCTATTGGGCCGGGACTACCTGGTGGGCAGCCAAGGGGTGCATGCCGCCGACGGCGGGGGGGCAGCCTTCACCCACCGCATCGTCTTGGCCTGGTATCTCATGCGCCAGGGCAGGGGGGAGCCGGCGCTGAGCTTCGTGCCCTACCGCGACCTGCCCGGCGGCGCGGATTTCGCCCGCAACATGGCCATCACCGTGGAGGGCCGCCTGGCCGAGCACTTCTCCGGCCGGCTGGCCGAGTTCAAGGCCGCCGCCGCCGAACTGGGGGGGGAGGAAGAGGACACCGGCAGCAAGTACGACGCCAGCTTCGTGTTCAATGCCTTGCCCGGGATGCCGCTGCAACTCAAGTTCTATGAGGCGGACGAGGACTTTCCAGCCGAGGCCAAGCTGTTTTTCGACATCACCGCGCCCAATTTCTTGGACCTGGAGTGCCTGGCCGTGCTGGGGCTGATTTTGGTGTTGGAGTTGGAGTGGGCGGAGGGGACGGGGAAGGAAGAATAAGAGGTTGGGTAGAAAAGACAATGGGTTGCGTTAGACTGGGCAAACGATAAACAGGAGCCATGTCTGGATGAACGACCAATATAAAGAAATCAAAGAGGTATTAGTAGGTATTAGAGCCAGGTACATAAGCCAATGGGAAAGTACCAGTTCTAGAATTCCGGTTTCAGAACGGGACATCGTCTCCAAAATTTATGCGCAACTTTCCGACTGGGCGAAAGGACGCAAACTACACCCACATACTGAAGTCAAACCTCGATTTGACAATAAGAGCGTTTCCAATAAAAAGGGAATAAAGATAATTGATGTCGCACTGCTTAAAGACATTGGCAATGAGTCTTGGCTTGAAAGCGCTAAAGAGATACAGGCTGGTTATCAAAAAGGTAACATTGAAGCACGATATAGTTCTATTCCTCTGAAATTTTTTCATACAGTTATTGAAGTAAAAATCCAAAGTAATTTTGAAAATTCTAAGAAGGATATTTTAGCACTTAAAAAAATAAAAACTGCTAAGCCAGATTGCAATTGCTTCTTTGTACTGTTGAATGCCCTAGGTTCCTATCGCGACCATAGAAGAATCAAGGAATTTGCTAAAGAACATGATATAGAAATCATAGAATATACTAGCCGAGGTGCTGAAATTAGTAGACAGGTAAAATCTCGAAAACGGTCTAGGAGGGTTCAAGCCTCAGAAGGTAAACCTGACAAAATTACTTCAAGTATTATATCTTTAGAACCAGTAATCGAACGGTTACAAAAGTTAGATATTATAATCAAATACCTACCGAAGCTTCGGCAATATAAGTTTTGGCCACAACCAAATACTAACGCAGTAAACAAAAGATGTTACATGATTATAGAAGTAAAGACAGGGTTAAATGAATTGAGGATCCATTCCACTTTGAAGGAAATAGAGGCACAAAATATGTTGTCAAACCTCGGTATTAACCTAGACGTTACTGGCTCTTTTTTAAACTCAAGAGACCAATTTAACTCAGCCGTAAACATTGACATGGAATTTGAAGATATTAATATTGTTCAGAAGATTGGCAGTAATATAACAAATCGCATCATTCAGTAGCGTGTGCCGCAAGCACCAGTTCGTCCCCCCTTTCCCCTTCCCAACCTCTTCTCT
>JANQFN010000152.1 GCA_028277825.1 Desulfarculaceae bacterium | reverse complement strand
AGTTGTCCAACTTCAAACGGCGCTCACCCAGGTCCTTGACCACCTGGGTGTAGCGCACGATGGGCCCGGCGATGAGCTGGGGAAACATGGAGATGTAGGCCCCCAGCTTCAGGGGGCTGCTTGCGGCCCGGCAGGCGCCCCGGTAGACGTCCACCAGATAGGAGATGGCCTGAAAGGTGAAAAAAGAAATGCCGATGGGCAGGTGCACCGGCTCCAGGGCGGGCCAGGTGCCCATACCCAGCCAGCCCAACAGGCCGCCCAGGTTGGCCTCCAGGAAGTTCAGGTACTTGAAGTAGGTTAGCGGCAACAGGTTGAAGGCCAGGCCCCCGGCCAAGTAAAGGCGCCGCCGTCTGTCCGGCAGGGCGTCCTGGTCCAACAGACGTCCGAAAAGGTAGTTGCCGCAGATGGACAGCGCCAGAATCCAGGCGTAGGCCAACTCCCCCCAGGAATAGAAGAACAGGCTGGCCGTCAGGAGCAGCAGGTTGCGCAGCCGGGGGCCGACCAATGTGTAAAGCGCCAAAGCCGCCGGCAAAAACAGGAAGAGGAACAGTGGTGAGGAAAACACCAGGATGGCCTGGCCCGATTCCACGCCGGCGGGGAGAAATCCCTGCCAGCCGGCCGCCCAGGAAGACAGCTCCAGCAGGCCGGCCAACACCGCCAACAGGGGATACAGCCGCCGGGCCAGGTCCCGCCGCCACAGAGCCAGCAAACCGGCCAAGACCAGCCACCAGGCCGCGAATCCGGCCAGGCGCAGGGCGGGCGAGTTAGTTAAGGCGGCGCTGAAGGAACTTATCTGCCCGGCGTCCAGGGGCCTTGCTCCCGGGAGCAAGGCCTCCGGCGGCAGTGGGGTTTCGGCGCCCAGGGGCGGCTGCCAAAGCAGGCGCAGGCCGGCCCGGCCCCCGCGCTGGGAATAGGTTACTTCCACCACATGCTGCCCCGGCCCCAGCCAGACGCGTCCCTGGCGGCGCTGCATGGGGTGGGCCCCACGGTTGTCCACCACCAGGCGGCCGTTGATGAATAGCTGCGAGTCGTCGTCGGATTCCAGGGCAAAGCCATAGGGGCCCGGCCAGGCCGTCTTCACCAGTCCGGTGAGGCGCTTGGAAAACCGTTGGGCCCGGAAACCGGGGTCCTGTTTGTCGCTGAATTGGGTTTGGGCAACCACCTTGGCGGTGTGGGCCCCTTTTTGGAAAGGCGCGTCGTACCGCTGGGCCCACAGGCCGCTGGTTTGGGGCAGGGGCGCCGGCAGCAAAGACGAGCGGACCAAGTATTCCACGGCCCCGTAGGCTGACAAGACCAGCAGGCACCACAGGACGGCCAGCGCAATGCGGTGCCAGGTTTTCAAGGCCGGGGGTGACATGGGATTTGGGGCTTAAACCTCGCTTGAAAAGTTAAGGCGATATGGCGGGTTACCCCTTGGCTAAAAGTAAAGGGGTTTTGCGGCCGGGGCCGCAAAATCGTATTACAAGGAAATTCCAGGGTCAATGGGGAAGACCGGGTTCGGGCGGACTGCGCGCGGGCTGATGATGGCAATGTCTTTCCGGAAGGGTCTTGTCTCCGGGAGCGGGCTGCGCCTCTACCCCTGCCCGTACTGCACCCCGTACTTGAGGTCCACCTGGGGCTCGGTCACCGGCTGGTCCAGATGCAGGTGCAGCTCGATCACCCCCCGGCTGACGGTGCCGCTGACCGCATAGCCCATGGTCTTTAAAATGCCCAAGCTGGCCTGGTTCTCCGGGGTGACGTAGGCGTGCACCTGGGCGTAGCCCCGGTCAATGGCCACGCCCAACAGGGCGCTCATCAGGGCCCGGCCCAGACCCTTGCCCTGGAATTCGGTGCGCACCGCGAAGTCGATCTCGGGCAGGCCGTCGGTGCCCAATACGTAGCGGGCCAGGCCGGCCATCTGCTCCTCGCCGAACTCGCCGGACAGGGCCAAGAGGCTCATCTCGCGGTGGTAGTCGATGTTCACCATCTTCTGCATGTCTTTTTGGGGGAAGGCTTTGATGGTGTGCAGAAAGCGGTAGTAGACCTCGCTGTCGCTCATGGCGTAGAAGAACTCTTGCACCATGCGCTCGTCGCTGGGCTTCACCGGCCGGATCAGCACTTGGCTCTCGTCCCGGAGCTCCGCCTCCTGTTCGTATTTTTCGGGATAGATGCCGGTGAACAGCGGGGCCAGGATCTGGCGCTCGGCGATGAGCCCGAACTTGCGGGCCTTGACCAACAGGGCGTCGCGGTGGTTGGGGTGGGCGATGTCGATCAGGGCCACCGCCCGCTCGCGCACCGAGCGGCCGTGCAGTTGGGCGGCGCCGTATTCGGTGGCCACGGTCTTGACCCCGGCCCGGGTGACGCTGACCCCGGCCCCGGGGCTCAGGCTGGCCAGGATGCGGCTGGAGCCGTCGGGCCGGGTGGAGGGCAGCACCACGATGGAGCGCCCGCCGGCGCTCTTGGCCGCCCCGCGCAGGAAATCCACCATGCCGCCCACCCCGGCGTACACCCGCGAGCCGATGGCCTCGGAGCAGACCTGGCCGGTGAGGTCCACCTCCAGGGCCTCGTGCACCGCTATCATGCGCGGGTTCTGGGCGATCAGGGCCGGGTCGTTCACCACCCGGGTGGGCTGCATCTCCACCATGGGGTTGTTGTGCACGAACTCAAACAACTCCGGCCCCCCCAGGCAGAAGGAGGCCACGATCTTGTAGGGGTAGATGTCCTTGGCCGCGCCGTTGACGGCCCCGCTGTTGATGGGCCCCAGATAGGCATCGGTCAAAACATCGGTGTGCACGCCCAGGTCGCGGTGCTCCTGCAACTGGGCCAACACCGCCTGGGCCACGCTGCCCAGGCCGCAGTGGATGGTGGCGCCGTCGGGCACCAGGCGGGCGGCCTGGCGGGCCACCTGGCGGGCGATGTCGTCCGGCGGCGGCTGCACAAAGGCCAAAAGCGGCTCGTCGTGCTCCACCAACTGGTCGATCTGGCTGACGTGCAAAAAGCTGTCGCCCAGGGTGCGGGGCATGGCCGGGTTCACCTGGGCGATGACCAGACGGGCGGCCTCCACCGCGTCGGCCACCACGTCCACCGCCACCCCCAAAGAGAGGTAGCCGTGTTCGTCGGGCGGCGAGCACTGGATCAGGGCGGCGTCCACCTTGAGGCGGCGGCGCGCGATCAGGGGCGGCAGGTCGCTCAAATAGATGGGGGTGTAGTCGGCGCGGCCCTCGCTCACCTCCCGCCGGGCGCCGGCGGCCACGAAGTAGCGCTGGGCCCGGAGGTTCTGGGCGAACTGCTCGGCGGTGTAGTCCTCGCTGGCCACGCTGATGGCCTGGATCACCGCCACGTCCCGGAGGCTCTCGGCCCTCCGGGCCAGGGCGGCCACCAAATGGCGGGGTTCGCCGCAGCCCGAACCGATGAACACCCCGCTGCCCGAGCGCAACTGGGCCAGGGCGGCGTCCGCCTCCACCCTACGTTCGCGATATAGTTCCTGCCAATTCAAGGCTAATCCACTGTATCTTTCAGAGCCGGACCGACGGCTTCGCCCTGGCACCATGGGCGGTGTTGCCGCCTGCACTCAGGCCTCGACGTAGCATTTACTACGCCTCCGGCCTTCGCTTGGCGGGCGCCTTGCCCCTGGCCCCAGGGCTGTGCCGGCTTATTTCCGAGCCTAATGAATAAGAATTTAATCAGTTCCATTTATGTAGTCACTGACATGACCAAATAGACACTTTCAAATTATCTCACCCCAAGAAGGCTGCCTTACTCTGAGTCCGCCTTGTCTTTGCGCGGGCCCGGCCCGGGGTCGTACTGGCTGGCCTCGTCCACCAGCTTCTCCACGGTCTCCACGCAGGGGGCGCCCTGCCGCAGGATGTCGTCCACCACCCGGTCCCAGAGTTGGCCGGTGGTGTCGAACTCCTCGCCCGGTTTGGGCTTGAGAGGGACCACTATGTCCTTGGGTTCGTCCTTCATGGCTGATCCTCGCCGCTGGGAAACACTTAAACCTCACTATCACACGGCCTCGGCAGGCGGTCAAGCGCCCGAGCCCGGCCTTGCCCGCCGTTTGCGCAGGATATATAGTGGACCAGCCAACCAGCAGGGGAGGGCCGTGTCCGCCATCGTCGACAACGTACTGCCCGTGTTCGTGCTCATGGCCCTGGGCCAGGTGCTGTTGCGCACCGGCCTGGCCGGGCAGAAGTTCTTCGACACCTCCGACCGCCTGATCTACTTTATCTTTTTCCCCGCCCTGTTGTTCTGGAAGATCGGCATCGCCGGGCCGGAGCTGGTGGTGCCCGGTGGCCTGATCCTGGCGGTGCTTTTGTCGGTGCTGCTGGTCTGGCTCTTGACCCTGGGCTACATCCACCTGGCCGGGGTGAGCCCCTTTCAGGCGGGCACCTTTTCCCAGGTCAGCTACCGTTTCAACACCTACATCGGCATGGCGGTGGTGCTCAGCGCCTTCGGCGAGGAGGGAGTGGCCCGCTTCGGCATCATCATCTCTCTGGCCATCCCCTTCATCAATCTCCTGGCGGTCACCACCCTGGTCTGGTTCTCCCAGGCCCACTACACCGGCGCCCAGAAGCTCAGGATGGTGCTCCGCGCCCTGTTGATCAACCCCCTTATCCTGGCCTGCCTGGCCGGCATCGCCTTTGCCCGCTCCGGCCTGGAGTTGCCGGTGTTCCTGGAGCGCTCCCTGGCCCTGGGCGCCTCGGTGGCCCTGCCCGTGGGGCTGATGTCCATCGGCGCCGCTTTGAGCCTGGGCAAGCTCAAGGGGCGTCTGGGTTTGAGCTTCCTGGCCTCAGCCTTGAAGCTGCTGCTCATGCCCCTGATCGGCTTTCTGCTGCTGAGGCTCATGGGGGTGGACGGGCTTTCTTTGTCGGTGGCCATGCTCTTTTTCGCCCTGCCCACCGCCACCAGCGCCTACATCCTGGCCACCCAGATGAAATCGGACGCCCACCTGGCCGGCGCCAGCATCGTGCTGAGCACCATCTTGTCCTTCGCCTCACTCTCGGCAGCGCTGATCCTCTTCGGTTAGCCGGCTGGACCTTGCCTTTTGCACCTCTAAGCTGGACGTGCTAAAAAAGAAGGCAAAGGGAGGCTTGAGCCCGTCTATTCCACGAGGATCTGGTGACCGGCTCCGCCAGTCACCGGCATACTGTGTTGCTGGCTATGCCGGGCTTGAGCACAAACTCGATGAGAAGCAAAATAAGTCTTTGTAGTTGTGATCAACTTGTCGTGTATAACCGATAGGAATGGATCACCCAACCCTCATGGAATAGGCGGGCTAGCGTGAACAAATTCACCGTGTTCCTGATCCGGGCCGGCCTGGGCCTTTTGGGCGGCTGGCTGCTGTGGCACTTCTTCTTCCGCACCACCACCCCCTGGTGGACCGCCCTGGTCCTGGCCGCCATCGTGGTCCTGGCCGCCTACGCCTCCGAGGCCTGGCGTAAAAAATCGGCACGCCGAAACTAACCTTTCATGAAAAAATCTCAAGCCCGGCCGTTTGGCCGGCTTGAGTAATCTTTTTGCAAACGGAAAAAACCTTACATCAGACGGATAAGGTCTGAGGTGGCGTTCCCCCTTTCCCGGCCGGAAGGTGCCTGTCATGCCTGAGCTGTTCGACCCCATCACCATCAATTCCCTGGAATTAGTCAACCGCCTGGTGCGCTCGGCCACCTGGGCCGGCCTGGCCACGGACGATGGCCAGGTCACCCCCGAGCTGTGCGAACTCCTGGCCGGGGTGGCCCGGGGAGGGGTGGGGCTGGCCATCACCGGCCACGCCTACGTGCACAAAAGCGGCAAGCACGCTCCCCGCCAGTTAGGCGTGGACACAGACGAGATGATCCCTGGCCTGGCCCGCCTGGCGGCGGCGGTGCATGAGGCCGGCGGCAAGCTGGCCCTGCAACTGGGCTACGGCGGGCACTACCTCTCCCGCTCGCGGGTTGAAGCCATGACCCCGGAACAGATGGCCTCTTTGGCCGGGGCTTACGGTTTGGCCGCCGCCCGGGCGCGGGAAGCGGGCATTGACGCAGTGCAGATCTTCGCGGCCCACGGCTTCTTTCTGAGCCAGATGCTCTGCCCGCGCTACAACCGGCGCACGGATCAGTACGGCGGGCCCCTGGAGAATCGGGCCCGGGCGCTCATGGAGGCGCAGGCCGCGGTTCGCGGGGCGGTGGGACCGGGCTACCCCGTCCTGGCCAAACTCAACGCCAGCGACTACGTGGATGAGGGCCTGACCGTCGAGGAGTCGCTCAGCGTGGCCGGCTGGCTGGGCGAGGCCGGTTTGGACGCCCTGGAGCTCAGCGGAGGCCTATTAAACGCCGCCGGGCGCTGGGGGCAACGCATCGAGTCCGAGGAGCAGGAGGCCTGGTTCAAGAGCGAGGCCGAAGCATTCCAGGACAAGCTGGACATTCCCCTGATCGTGGGCGGCGGCATCCGTTCCTACGGCGTGGCCGCCGGGCTCATTGAGAGCGGAATTGCCGACCTGGTGGCCATGAGCCGGCCCTTCATCTGCGAACCCGGCCTGGCCCGGCGCTGGCAGGAGGGCGACACAAGCAAGGCGGCCTGCATCTCCTGCAACAACTGTATGGAGGAGATCAAGGCGGGCCGTGGCGTGAGTTGCCTGCCCCTGGCTGAGGAGCCCCAGGAGTTCTTCCCCCAGGCGGTGGAGGACATCCCCGCCGGGCCGCCCCTGGCCGAGGGCGCCGCCTACCGGGTCTCCCTGGGGCTGGTGCAACAGGACCTGGGTTTTGTGCCTGCGGTCAAGGTGGAAATGCTCAAGGGCG
>JANQFN010000413.1 GCA_028277825.1 Desulfarculaceae bacterium | reverse complement strand
GTCGGTGAAATCGATGCACACCGTGTCGCCTTCCAACCGGCTGCTTATGGTCAGCTCGCCGCGGCCGCCGGTGGCTTCCACCGCGTTCTTGCTGATGTTCAAGAACACCTCCATCAGTTCACCCCAGACCCCGCGCACAAAAGCCCGGGGAGGCGGCTCCAAATTGAGGCGCATCAGGCCTTCGCCGATCTGGGGCCAGGTGCCGGTGACCATGCGCTTCAGGGATTCCATGAGATGGCTCAGGCTGATAACCTCTCCCTGATCGGCCCCTTTCTGGCGCCGCTCCACGTAGTGCGACAGGCGGCGCACCACGTCCTTGCCCGCCAGGGAGCCCTGCAGGGCGTTTTCCAAAAGGCCGGCCACTTTGCCGCCGCCTCCGGAGCGCTGGACTAGGGTGTCGTAGGCCGCCTGGGTGTTGCTCATCACCGCCATCAGCACGTTGTTGAAATTGTGGGCCACCCCTGCGGCCAATTGGAACAGGTCCTGCTCCGCCCGACGCCGCTCGCTCACCTCCCGCTGCAACTCGGCGGTGCGCTCAGCCACCATGCCTTCCAAATCCAGACGGCGCAACACCAACTGTCGCTCCAAGTCCCTCAGATGCAGGGCCACCGCTGAAAACAGGCACAGCGACAGCCAGATGGAGGCCAGCCACAAGACCGGCTGGGGCAGCACCCAGCCCAGATGCAGGGAATGGGCCGCGTCATGCAGACCCCCCAGCAGCCAGAGCACCAATCCCGCCAGAACCGCATTGGCATAGGAGGGGCGCTTGGGGCCCGGCCACCAGCGCCGCCACAGCATGTAGATGTAGATCAGGACCACTGAAAGATCGAATATGAAGATCAGGGGCTTGAGAATGTAGCTCTGGGGATGGTACACCCCGGCGTAGGGCGCCGGGAGCAAGGGCCGGCCAAGCAGGGCCGGGTGTTCCACCGCCAACAGGGCGGCGCTGAAACAGGCGGCCAGGGCGAAGGCGGCCCAAGACCAAGGGCCCGGCTTGCGTTCCCGCAGGCCCCCCACCACCCAGATCCAGGTGACCGGCAGCCAGCACAGGGCCAGAAGCATGCAGCGGTAGCCCCAGAGGGTGGCGGCCTCCGAGGACTGATAGGCGTAGACGGTGAACCCCAAGAAATAGGCGGCCTGGGCCAGGTACAACAGCACCAGGCTTCGCAAAGGGCGGTAGCGCCAATAGATGACCAGGCCCACCAGGCTCAAGGAGGCCAGGGTGCCGGCAACCACCAGGCCGATGAGGGGACCCACGGCGTAGCTGGGCACCATATCGGGCAGCAAGGTGGCCTCCTTTTGGGGGCAATGGTAAGGGCAACTGCCCGTTATAGTGGCACGATCCCTTTGCCTTGTCCAGGCCGGGCCGGTCGCGGCCGGCCGTTTTCTATTTGGTCTTTTTGGTCACGGCCCCGTCCCAGTCGGGCCCGGGGGGTTCGGCGATATACCCCTGGCAGCGGTCCAGGAGCATTTGTGAGGTTTTGTCACCGGGCTTGATCTCCAGGATGCGCTCATACAGGGCCACCGCCCCCGCAAAATCGCGGTCCAGGTAGGCGGCGAAAGCCTGGTTGGCCAGGCCTACCCATTCCGGCGCCGGCGAGTCGGCTTCGGCCACCACTTCATAGATGCCTACCGGCAAGGTCTTGCCCTTGACCCGGATCAGGTCCAGTTTGCGGAAATGGAAATCATCGGCGCAGGCCTCCATGGTGGACTGGCTGACCACCATGTCCACGCCGTATTCTTTGGTCTGGCCCTCCAGGCGGGAGCCCACGTTGACGTTGTCGCCGATGACCGTGTAGTCGAAGCGCTGGGAGGAGCCCATGTTGCCCACCACCATAGGCCCGGTGTTGGCCCCCACCCCCAGGGTCATGGGCGGCACCTGGAGGCGTTCCCATTCCGGCTGCAGGGCCTTGACCTGGGCCACCATGGCCAGGCCGCTACGGCAGGCCCGGACGGCGTGATCCGGCTGGTCGATGGGCGCCCCGAAAAAAGCCATAATGGCGTCACCCATGTACTTGTCCACCACGCCTTCGTTGTCCAACACCGCCTGGGACATGCGGTCCATGAACATGTTGAGCACCGAGGCCAATACGTCCGGCTCTAGCTTTTCGCTGATGGTGGTGAAGCCGCGCACGTCGGCGAACAGCACGGTCAGATCGCGCTTTTCGCCGCCCAACTCCAGGCCGCCGGGGGTCTTTAGAAGCTCGGCGATAACCGAGGGGCTCAGGTAGAACTGGAAGGCCTTTTTGATGTATTTTTTGTCCTTTTCCACCGACAAATAGCGATACACCACCGCCGCCGCCCCGGCCAGTCCGATGGCCACCAGGGGGTGGATAACGCTCAACAGCCAGCCCTGGGAAAAGGCCTCGTAGCCCACCCAGGTGTAGGCCCCGGCCAGGCCCAGGGCGGCGAAGCCTCCGGGCAAAGGATGCAGCAAGGACAACAGCAGCGCCGCCAGAAGGGCCATCACCACCATGGCGGCCAGGTCCCATAGCCGGGTCATGTTGGTTTTCTGCAGGAAATCGCCTTTGAGCATGTTGTCCATGGCCTGGGCCATGATGTAGCCGCCCGGGGTCTGGGCGGAAAGGGGCATGGGCCGGTGGTCCATCACCCCGGCGGCGGTGACCGTCAAAAGCACCGCCTTGTCCTTGAGAACCCCCTTGGGCGCCTTTTTGGTCAAAAGATCCGAGGCCTCCACCACCGGCACCATGGCCGAGCCGCCGCGGAAGTTGATCAAAAAGCGGCCCTGCTCGTCCACCGGCAGATCGATGGGTCCCAGCTTGATGGACTCCAGGCCGAAGGGATGAATCTTCAGGGCGGGCAGGCGCTGGTTGAAATAGCGCGACAGGGTGACGATGGCCAGGGAGGGGAAGTAGTCCCCCCGGCACTCAATCACCAAAGGCAGGCGCCGCACCACCCCGTCGTAGTCGGGCAGCACGTTGAAATAGCCCCCCCAGCGGGCCGTCTTGACCAGAATGGGCACGTTGTTTTCCGGGGCGTGCCCTTCCGGAAAAGGCGCCTCCATGGCCGCCGGCGAGGTGAAACGCACCACCGGATAGGCGAACTTGGCCACCGCCTTTACCCGCCGCTTGGCCTCTTTCTTGTCCAGGTGCTCCACCTGGTATTTTTCGGTGTGGAAGAAATAGCCCAGCACCACACGGTCGCGGTTTTTGTGCACGGTCTGGGCCAGGACGAAGTCAGGATGAAAGCGGCTGATCACCTGCTCCAACTTCAGGGGCCGGCCGGCCTCGGCCGCCTTTTGCATGGTCAACAGGGCTTGGAGCGCCACCCGGTTGTCCGGCTCGAAAAAGCCCACGTCCAGGCCCAGGGACTTGACGCCGGCGGCCAGCACCTGCTCGATCACGCGGGCGGTCTTTTCCCGGGGCCAGGGCCAGCGGCCCACCACGTCCAGGCTGCGCTCACCCACCGCCACCACCGCCACCTTGGAGCCGGTCATGCTCAGATCGCCCCGGGCCTTGAACATGGTGTCCCGGGCCTTAAGCTCCATATGTTCCAGGAAGGGCACGCCCCTGAGGTAAAGGCCCACCACCACCGCCCCGGCCACCAGGCCGATGAGCGCTATGAGTAAGGCCTTTTTCATATGGCTGCTATTCCTTTTCCGGCCGGTTGGAGCGCCGCCGGCCCAGCCACCAGCCCAAGCCGGCGGCCAAAACCAGGAGCAAGCCTCCGGCGGGCCACCACCACCAGGCCGGGCCGATGGCCGGCGCCGGCGAGGCCAGGCTCACCGGCAACAACAACGGCGAGAAGCTGACCCGACCGCTGTGCTTGCTGCGGGCCACCACTAAAATCTGATAGCGGGAGCCCACCTGGCCGGCAAGCCGCTTCAACTCCAATTCTACCTCAGCCTGGCCCCGTCCCGGCAACTGCACTTGGGCCGGCCGCAGGGTGGCGCTCAGCTCCCGGGGCGCGAAGACCTCCAGCCGGGCGCTGAGCGGGGTGTCGCCGGCGTTGGTCACCTTCAGTGGGGCGCTGGCGTTCTCCACCAGGCTCAACGGTTGGGCCGCCAGCCGCACCGGGCTGGTGCGGTCCTGGCCCACCCGGTAGTAGCCCCAAGCCAGGGCGGAGAGCGGGTAGCCGTTTAAGTCCTCGTATTGAACGCGTAGCGCCACCAAATGGCGGCCGGGCTCCGGGTCGCTCACCGGCCAGGAAAGCTTGAGTTGAGCTTTCTTGCCGGGGGGCAACAGCACCAAAAGCCCGGAGCGGGCCCCCTGGGCCCGGCCCAGGCCGACCACCTTGAGGTTCTTGGCCACCTCGTCGCCCCGGTTCATCAAGTCCACGCGCAGGTTCGCCTGCCCCGCGTCGTACTTGCTGTGCACCGTGACCTGCAGGGTGATGCTGCCGGCCAGGGCGGATCCAGCGGCGGCCAGGGCGCAAAGCATGGCGAATAAAAAAGGGATCAAAAAACGTTTAAGGTTTTGAGCAGACATGGCTCTCCTCGGCCGGCCACCACCAATGAATGTCTGAATGTATTATGTTGGCCCCGAACCAGCCGGAAAGACCAATGAGTATATTTCCAACCTTGCTCAACAACAGTAAGCGCAGCAGGTTTCCGCCGGGCAATTGAGACAGTTGCAACCAGCACAGGGATCAGTCGTCGTGGTGCTTTCGGTGGTTGTGGTCGTCGTCGTCGTCGTGGTGGTGGTAGTGGTGGTCGTTGTAGTGGAAGTCGTGGTGGTCGGCGCGGTGGTGGTGGTAGTTGTGGTGGTCGTGGTCGTAGTGGTGGTCGTAGTCGTGGTTGAGGTG
>JANQFN010000360.1 GCA_028277825.1 Desulfarculaceae bacterium | reverse complement strand
GGGGTGCTGTTGTTGGTCAGCGTGCTGGAGCGGCTCACCCCGGCGGTGATCGGCGCTATAACCGTTGGTGTGGCCGCCACCATGCTGCTGTTGGGTTTGGCTTTTTACCGCAAACCAGAGGCCAACGCCGGGCGTATGAAAAGCGCCCTGGTGCTATTGCCCCTGATCCTGGTTTCCATGCTCCTGGCCCGCCAGTTTTTGCAGCACCAGGCGGTGGCGCCCCTGCAGGCCCAGTTGGAAAACCGGGCCGTGGAGCAAAAAAAAGCATTGGCTCCGTTTCAGGCGGCGGCCTTAAACAGCTTCGAGGCCCGCCTGGCCACGGTCTATGACAATGGCCAGACCATCTACGCCAATTCATGCGCCTTTTGCCATGGGATGGACGGTAACGGCAATGGCCCGGATGCCGCTCCCCTACTGGTGCCGCCGGAGAAACTCAATGCAGTGCGCGCCCAGCGGCAATACGTATATGAGCAATTGCTAAGTGGCATCCCCGGCTCGGGTATGCCCTATTTCAGCATCTTCGACCGGGACAAGCTGGAGACGCTGCTAGACTATATGCAAAAGCGCTTCCAGCTTACCTCCCCGCCCCGGCCGCCGACCCAGCCGGGCGATCTGGCTAGCGCGCAAAAGGTCTTTGCCCAGACCTGCGCGGTATGCCACGGCCCTGACGGGCGCGTCAGCGCCTTTGGCCGCTCATTGCGGCCGGCGCCGCCGGACCTGACCCGTTACGGCCTGACCCCCGCCCGCTCCTTTGCGGTCATCACCCAAGGCTACCGGGGCACGGTGATGCAACCCTACGGCCAGTTGCCCGCGGCCACCCGCTGGGGGTTGGTGAGTCTGGTGGGCAAGCTGCGCAACCCGGACAGCGTCAAAAACTGATTCCAATCGAAGTAAGCGAACCTTTCCCCGACACACTGCTGTAATCAAGAATCCATAAGTTCTTAACCTGAGCCAGCCTCATCAGGGGTGAAACTAGTCCCTAGTAGGATAAAAAGCGACGACCCCCTTTCAGGAGGCAGGCCATGGACACGGTTCTTTTCGTATGTACCCACAACAGCGCCCGCAGCCAGATCGCCGAAGCCTATTTGCGTCAGCTGGCCGGAGACCGCTTCAAGGTGGAGAGCGCCGGCCTGGAGCCCACGGAACTCAACCCTTTGGTGGTGGAAGTCATGGCCGAGGAGGGCATCGACATCAGCCACAAGACGCCCCAGGGCGTATTCGATCTGTTTAAAGAGGGGCGCCTGTATACCTACGTGATCACGGTCTGTGAAAGCTCGCGTGAACAGGAATGCCCCATCTTTCCGGGCATCACCCAGCGCCTGCACATCCCTTTTGACGATCCGGCCGCATTGGAGGGAAGCCACCAGGAGCAGCTGGAGGGCGCCCGCCGCATCCGTGATCAAATCAAAGACACCGTTGCTAAACTGATTGACCAATGGGATGCCGAGTAAAAGGCAACCAAATTTCCATTGAATGAACTGCGCTGCGCCTGCTCAATCCCCGGGCGCGGAGCCGCCCCCAACCCCCAGGCCGAAGCTCAGCGCCCGGCCCAGGTCTTGGCAGGCCACCACGCAATCGCCGCAGTTGTTGCACTCGGTCTCCCGCTGGCCCCGTAGTTGCTTGGGGTTGAGGTTCAGGGGGCAGGCGGCCACGCAGGGCGAGGAGCCGGGATGGCAGTGGCAGCGGCGGCGGGCAAAGCTCACTTGCAGCCGCCAGGGATTTATAAGCTGCACCAGAGCCAAGAGCAAGGACTGGGGGCACAGGTAGCGGCACCAGAGCCGGCGGCCCGCCACCATTTCCACCAGCAAGATCAGGAGCAGGGCGGCCAGGGCCCAGGACCAGTAGCCCTGCAAAAAGTACATTTGGAAGATGCGCGAATACCAGCCGGGCAGGGAGAGCTGGTTCAACAGCGGTGGCAAAGACAGGGCGATGACCAACAGCAGCCCGATCCCCGCCAGCCAGGCCTTGGCCCAAAAGCCGCGCCGGGTGCTGGGCTTTGCCTCCGTACCCGGCCGCAGGCGCCTGCGCAGGCCCTGGCTGAGTTCTGAAAGCAGGCCGAAAGGGCAGCCCCAGGAGCAAAACACGGTGCCCAGGGCCAGGGCCAAGAGCAGGGACAGGCCGCCGCCCAGCCAAAGCCGCCAGGGCCAGGGCCAGTTGTGGCCCGCCACCTGCAGGGCGGCCAGGGGGTCGGCCAGGGGCAGGCCGGCCAGGTCGAAGGCCAGGAAGTTGCCCTGCAGCCAGTACAACCCCTGGGTGTTGAGCCAGAGCACGCCCACGAAACCCAGGGCAATGATTATTTGCACCAGGCGGCGGGTGGTTTTGAGGCTGGGCTTGGGCATCGAGCTAACTACATTTTCCCGCCAAAACGGCTAAAGCATGCGTTGCGGGGTGGTGGTTATGCACCGAGCCGGGCAGACGTATTCGCACACCCCGCAACCGGCGCAGTACTCGGTGATCACCGGCAACAGGGCCTTCTCCAATACGATGGCAGTGGCTTTCAAGGGACAGGTCTCGTAGCAGCTGCGGCAGATGATGTTGCCCCGCCAGGTGTAGCAGGCGTTGCGATCGATTTGGGCCCGGCCCATGCGCACCTGTTCCATCTCCAGTTCGGCCAGGGCGCCGGAGGGACACACCGGCGGGCAGCGCATGCACAGGCGGCAGGGGATTCTCCGGGGGACGACCTGGGGGGTGCCGGCAGTCAGGGGATTGAAGCTGGCCCGCAAGGTGATTGAGTTGTAGGGACAAATCTGGGCGCATTGGCCGCATTGCAGGCAGCGGCCCAAAAACTCGCCCTCCGGAGCCGCTCCCGGAGGCCGGAGATATCGCAAATTCACCGCGGCCCCCCGGAGGGGGCCGCGGTGTCAGGACCGTAGGTTGGCATCAGGACTCCCCACCCCCGCTCAGGGTGGGCATCTCGTCTTCAATGTTGAGGTAGGTGGTGTAGACCTTGAGGACGCCCTCCACCTCTTCCAGGGCGTCGACTTTGGCTTGCAACCCGTCAGAAGGCGCCTCCAGGACCGCCACCACGTATTGCTCCTCGTGTACACCATAGGTGGTGACGCCCGGGCGGGCCGCCACCCGATCCTCCACCGATTCCACCTCGTCTGCCAGGGCGTGTATCAATAGTCCGGTTATGGCCATGGTCTTAGGACTTACTCACCTTCACCGCGCATATCTTGAACTCGGGCTGCTTGGAACCCTTGTCAAAGGCGTCGATGGTCACCAGGTTGATAAGCTTCTTGGCATCATACCACGGCACGAAGACCAGGCCCTTTTCGCAGACGTCGCCCACCCGGGCGGGCAGGTTGATCTTGCCCCGCCGGCTCTCCAGCAGCACGTTGTCACCGTTTTTGATGCCCAGCTTCTTGGCGTCGGCGGTGTTGATCTCCACGTAGGCCGCCGGGAAGGAGCGCCTGAGCTCGGGCACCTTCATGGTCATGGTGCCAGTGTGCCAGTGGTCGATGACCCGGCCGGTGGTCAGCACGTAGGGGTATTCCGCGTCCGCCGGCTCGGCCGGACCCTTGTAGGGCCGCAGCCAGATCACTGCCCTGCCGTCGGGCTTGCCGTAGAACCAATACTTGTTCTTGTAGTCCTTGGGGATGTTGGGGTCCTCGCCGCGCACGTAGCGGATCTTGGTGCCCGGGTAGTCCTCGCTGGGACAGGGCCAGAGGATGCCGGACTCCTTTTTCAGGCGCTCGCGGGTGATGCCCTTGAAGTTGTAGGGGGTGATGGCCGAGACGTTGCGCCACTCCTCCCAGACGTCGGCCGAGTTTTTGTAGGGGATCAGCTTGGGGTCCACGCCCAGGCGGGTGGCGAAGTCCACCAGGATGTTAAGCGAGGGCCGGCACTGGCCCGGCGGGTCGATGGCCTTGCCCACCAGGGCGTAGCGGCGCTCGGAGCAGCCGTAGACGCCCTCGCGCTCGCACCAGAAGGCCGGGGGCAGCACCACGTCGGCGAACTGCATGGTCTGCGCGTCGCTGAAGGCCTCGATGAGGCAGATGAATTTGTCTTTGCGGGCCATGGCCTTGTTGTACTTGTGCAGGTTGGGCAGCGACTGGGCCGGGTTGGTGCACAGGATCAGCATGGCTTTGATCTTGCCTTCGCCCAGGGCGGAAAACAGGGCGATGGTGTGCAGGCCGGGCTTGGGGTTGAGCGAATCTTGGGGAATGCCCCACTGCTTCTCCACCTGGTTGCGGTGGGCCTTCTTTTTAATCAGGCGGCCGGCGGGCAGCAGATGGCAGAGGCCGCCGGTGTCGCGCACCCCGCCGCAGGCGTTGGGCTGACCGGTGAGGGAGAAAGAAGTGGAGCCGGGCTTGCCCACCTTGCCGGTGAGCAGATGCAGGTTGTGGATCAGGTTGTTGGCCCACACGCCCCGGGTGCGCTGGTTGATG
>JANQFN010000349.1 GCA_028277825.1 Desulfarculaceae bacterium | reverse complement strand
GGGCAGGGTGGCCAGCTGCTCTTTCACCCGCTCATGGGCCAGGCGCCAATCCAATTCCGGCTGCAGGCGGCGTCCGCCCTGCATCACCGGGACCAGCAGAGCCTCGCCCTCCAGTTCCTCGTCCTTGAGGCCCAGCATGTCCCGGGAGATGCGGCCGTCCGTATCCAGGCGACGCCAGAGCTGCTTGGCTTCGGCCCAGGTTTCCTTGCCCGCTGAGAGCTTTAAGGTGGGCCGGCCGTCGTAGTTCACCATCTTGTAGGCGAAATCCAGATACGGCGCGTCGGCAGAGCTGCCCATGCGGGTGCCCACACCGAAGACGTCCACCATGGCCCCCTGGCTCACGATCTTATGAAGGCCCACCTCGTCCAGGCTGCCCGATACCACCACCAGGGAGTCTTCCAGGCCGGCCTGGTCCAGCATCTTGCGCGCCTGGCGGCTCATGCCCACCAGGTCGCCGGAGTCCAGGCGCACCCCCACCAGGCCGTGCCCCCGCTCACGCAGTTGGCCGGCCACCTCCACCGCCCGCTGCAGACCGCCCACGCTGTCGTAGGTGTCCACCAGGAGCACGGTGTGCTGGGGGAAGGTGGCGGCAAAGGCCTCGAAAGCGGTCTGCTCGTCGCCAAAGGCCTCCACAAAGGCGTGGGCCATGGTGCCCACCGGGGTGGTGCCCAAACGGCGGGAGGCCTCCACGTTGCTGGTGCCGGCGAAGCCGGCGATGGCCGAGGAGCGGGCCGCGGCCCAGCCGGCCTCCAGGCCGTGGGTGCGGCGCAGGGAGAAGTCCACGCAGGTGCGGCCCTGGGCGGCCAACACGCAGCGCACCGCCTTACTGGCCAGGGTGGTGTGCAGGTTGATCAGGTTGATCAGGCGGGTCTCCACCAGCTGGGCCTCGATCAGGGGCGCCGTGATCTCCAGCACCGGCTCTTCGGCAAAGCATAGGGTGCCCTCGGGCAGGGCGCGCACCTCGCCGGAAAAGCCCAGGCCGGACAGGCTGTCCAAAAAGTCGTCGCTGAAGCGGCCCAGAGAGGCCAGATAGTCGATCTCCTCGGGCTGGAAGGCGAAGTTCTCCAGATAGTCCAGGGCGTCGTCCAGGCCGGCGGCCACCATGAAACCCCGGTTGGCGGGCAGGTCATGGGCGAACAGACTGAAGGTGGCGCTGCCGTTCATGCCGTGGCCGTGATACACCGCCGACATGGTGATCTGGTAAAAATCGGTTTGCAGGGCCTGGGGACCGCTTGTCATGGTAATGCCTTCCAACCTGTTTAGATGGCGCAAAATATGGCCCCAAACCTATGCCGAAACCAGCAAACTGTCAACGGCGGCTTGCAAGAAAGCCCGGTTGACACCCGGACAAGGGGCATGTAAAAAATGGTACAAAATGCCCCATGGTTTGTGAGACGGGGATCGCGTGCGGATTTTGCTGAACCACTGGCTGGCGGAAATCTGAAATTGTCTCCCAAGAATTTGAAAATACTGGTAATCGACGATGACTTCAGCATGAGTGACGCCTGCCGCCAGACCCTGGAGCGCAGCGGGCATGAGGTGGAGACAGCGGATTCCGGGGCCAGGGGGCTGGCCCTGTTCAGCCGTTGGGCCTACGACGTGGTGCTTTTGGATCTGCGCATGCCCGACATGAACGGGTTGAGCGTGCTGCCTCAGATGCTGGAACAGGACCCCGAGGCGGCGGTGATCATCATCAGCGGCCACGGCTCCATCGCCACCGCGGTGGAGGCCATGAAGCTGGGGGCCTTTGACTACGTGGCCAAACCCTTCACGCCCCAGGAGTTGCGCCAGGCGGTGGACAAAGCGGGCGAGAAGCGGCGCCTGGAGTTGGAGAACGCCTATCTGCGCGCCGAACTCAAACGCCGCACCGCCGCCACCAGCCTGATTCACACCAGTGGGTCCATGGCCCAAGTGATGGACACCGCCCTGAAGGTGGCCACCACCGACACCACGGTGATGCTCACCGGTGAGTCCGGCACCGGCAAGGGACTTTTGGCCCGCATCCTCCATGAAAACTCGGTGCGCCAGGACAACCCCTTTGTACCGGTGGATTGCGCCACTCTGGTGCCCACCTTGTTCGAGTCCGAGCTGTTCGGCCACGTCAAGGGTTCCTTCACCGGGGCCGAGGACGACAAGATCGGCAAGTTCGAGCTGGCCGGCGGCGGCACCTTGTTCTTCGACGAGGTGGGCAACGTCTCCCTGGACATGCAAGCCAAGCTGCTCAAGGCGGTGGAGGAACGGGCTATTTGCAAGGTGGGCTCCAACCGGGTGATCCGGGTGGACACCCGCCTGGTGGCCGCCTCCAACCAGGACCTGCGCGCCGCCGTAGCCTCCGGCGCCTTCCGCAAGGACCTTTTTTACCGGCTCAACGTGGTGCATATTCATATGCCCCCGTTGCGCGAGCGGGCTCAGGACGTGCCGCTGTTGGCCAACCACTTCCTGGAGCGATTCCGCTACCTCAACCCTCAGCGGGTGCGCGGCTTCTCCGCCCGGGCCCTGGAGGCGCTGGCGGCCTACCCCTGGCCAGGCAACGTGCGTGAACTGGGCAACGCGGTGCAGCGTCTGGTGGTCTTGGCCAGCAAGAAGGTTATCGACCTGGATGACCTGGAAGCGGCAGGCACTTGCCAGGTGGAGGCCGGCGCCGAGGGGCCGCTGAGCCTGGCCGAGATGGAACGACGCCACATTCTGGGCACCCTGAAGCGCCTGGGCGGGCGCCGCGGC
>JANQFN010000340.1 GCA_028277825.1 Desulfarculaceae bacterium | reverse complement strand
CTGGGCATCTTCGGTTTGGGCCGGGTGGGCAGGGCGGTAGCCACCCGCGCCCGCTGTTTCGGCATGGAGATCATCTATCACAAGCGCAGCCCGGATCCGACGGCCGAGGCGGAGTTGGAGGCGCGCCTGGTCAGCTTTGAGCAACTGCTGGCAGATGCCGACGTGATCTCCATCAACGCGCCCCTGACCGAGCATACCCGCGGGATTTTCGATCTGGCCGCCTTTGAGCGCATGAAGCCAGGCGCCTATTTGATCAACACCGGCCGGGGGCCCATAGTCAACGAGGCGGACCTGGCCCAGGCTCTCAAGCAGGGGCTCATCCGGGGGGCCGGCCTGGACGTGTTCGAGCAGGAGCCCAGAGTGCACCCGGATCTGCTGGGTTTTGATAACGTGGTGCTCTGCCCCCATCTGGGCTCGGCCACCGCTGAGGTGCGCCACATGATGGCCACCCGGGCCGCAGGCAACTTGGCTGCCTATTTACGGGGCCAGGAGCCACCGGACCGCCTGGTATGACGGTCTGGGATGGCGGTTTGTAGCCAATAAATAGGTTCTTTGTGATTAAGTATCTAATAAAAGACGGTCTTTTTGCCTAGAATCTACCCAGGGCTGTGCTAAACTCCTAATAATGATTGCTTGCTGATGATGCTTCCCCAACTGGTGTTGCCATGACGGGTTCCACCCGCCCCAAATATTCCACCCCTAAGACATTTTTCAAGGTTTTCTGCTTGGCCGGGCTGGTGTTGCTCTCGGCCTGTGCGGCGGTGGGCCCAGACTACAAGAAGCCCGAGTCCAAGGTGCCCTTGCAATGGACCAAACCGCCCGATCCGGCCCTGGTGCGGGGGGAGGCCGACATACGCCAGTGGTGGGGGGTATTCGATGATCCCCAGCTGACCAGCCTGATAAACCGCTCGGCTCAGGGTAACCTGGATCTGAAGGCGGCTGTGGCCCGGGTCAAGGAGGCCAGGGCTCGAGTGGGCATCGCCTCGGGCAGCATGTATCCCGAGGTGAACGTACCGGCCGAAGCCATCCGCCGGGGAACCAGCGATAACGAGGCAAACACCCCGGGCATCACCTATAACCGCTTTTCCGCCGGCCTGGATGCCAGTTGGGAAATCGACCTGTTCGGGCGCATCCGCCGCTCCATCGAGGCGGCCAAGGCTGATTATCAGGCCAGCGAAGAGGACCGGGTGGATGTGCTGGTCACCCTGTACGCCCAGGTGGCGCTCACCTACCTGGACGTGCGCACCCTGCAGTCCCGGCTGGCCGCCACCTACAAAAACATCAAGTCGCAGCAGGACATGCTGAAGTTGACCCAGGTCCGCTTTAAAAACGGTCTGGCCACCGGTCTGGACATGGCCCAGGCCGAGACGGTGCTGGCCAGTTCAGAGGCGGAGGTGCCGCCCCTGAAGACCGATCTGGGCCAGGCCTACAACAACCTGGGGGTCTTGTTGGGGTTGCACCCCGGCTCGGTGAAACAAGAGCTGGAGGCGCCCAAGCCCATACCCATACCACCGCCCACGGTGGCGGTGGGCGTGCCGGCCGACCTGCTGCGCCAGCGGCCGGACATCAGGCGCAGCGAACGGCAACTGGCCGCCCAGACCGCGCGCATCGGCGTGGCCACGGCTGACCTTTACCCCACCTTTTCCTTGATAGGCACCGTGGGTTTCGCGGCCAGCGACGCCAGCAATCTGTTCCAGGGCAGCAGCAGCTTCTTCTCCTTCGGCCCTACGTTTTACTGGAACCTGTTCGACGGGGGGCGCATAAGAAGCCGCATCAAGGTCCAGGACGCCATCACCGAGCAGCTCTTGTTCAGCTACGAGCAGACCGTGCTCACGGCCATGAAAGAGGCCGAGGACGCCTTCATCGCCTACGTGGAGCAGATTGCCCGGGTGGCCGCTTTGGCCCGCACCGTCAAGGCGTCCGCCCGTTCCTTGCGGCTGGCGGTCAGTCTGTACAAAGAGGGCCTGGCCGACTTCCAGCGGGTGCTGGACGCGCAAAGGTCTCTTTTTGAGTTTGACAACCAACTGGCCCAGGCCCAAGGCCAGACCGCGGCCAACCTGGTGAGCCTGTACAAGGCCCTGGGCGGCGGCTGGCAGCCGGACCAGATGCTCCAGGAACCGGCCCCGGCCAAACAGCAGGCCAAGAAATAGGGGCCTGGCGATGAAGATACCCACCGCCCGTGGCGGCGGCTACTCTCTGGAACTTAGAGGGACATAGAATGAGACGGTATTCAAATATGCGGCTGAGCAGCACCATGGCCATCTTGGCCCTGTTGCTGTTGGCGGCCGCCTGGCTGGCCGGCTGTGAGAGGCCGGAGAACAAATATGTGCCGCCGCCGCCGCCCAAGGTGACCGTGGCCCCGCCCGAGCAGCGCGATGTGATCGCCTCCATGTTCTACACCGGCACCACCCGCGCCTGGGAGTCGGTTGAGATCAGGGCCCGGGTGCAGGGCATGCTGCGCAAGGTTGCCTTTGAACCCAGCTCCATGGTCAAAAAGGGCGATCTTTTGTTCATCATCGAGCCAGAGCCCTTCCAGGCCAAGGTGGACGAGGCCCTGGCTCAGTTGGCTGTGGCCAAGGCCCAGCTCAAGCTGGCCGAGGCCACTCTGAAGCGTAAGGCCAACGCCTACAAGGACCGCGCGGTGAGCGAGGTGGAAGTGATCACCGCCGAGGCCGAGCGGGACCAGGCCAAGGCGGCCATCAAGGCGGCCGAGGCCCAGGTGGAGGTGGCCAAGATCGACCTGGGCTACACCCATATCCACGCCCCCATCAGCGGCCGCATCTCGCGCAACTACGTGGACCTGGGCAACCTGGTGGGCCGGGGCGATGCCACCCTCTTGTCCACCATCGTCAACGATAAGCCCATGCTGGTCTATTTTAACGTCAGCGAACGCGACCTGCTCAAAGCCCGCGAATTCCAAGACAAGGGCAAGGATTTTGACGACGAGTGGGGCAACCGCAGG
Organism: Desulfarculaceae bacterium; assembly: GCA_028277825.1. Taxonomy (GTDB): domain Bacteria; phylum Desulfobacterota; class Desulfarculia; order Desulfarculales; family Desulfarculaceae; genus Desulfoferula. The sequence continues at coordinate 3,062 of JANQFN010000340.1, read as the reverse complement.
CTCTATCTGGGCATGGCCAATGAAAAGGGCTTTCCCCATGAGGGCGCGTTGGATTACATCGACAACGTGGTGGACGACTCTACCGGCACCATCTCGGTGCGCGGCAACTTCCCCAACAAGGACGAAGCCATCCTGCCCGGCCTGTTCGTGCGGGTGCGCATACCGGTGTGGAAGATCAAAAACGCCCTGCTGGTGCCCAAGGAGGCGGTGGGCGCCGATCAGGCGGGCCGCTACGTCCTAGTGGTCAATGACAAAAACGTGGTGGAATACCGCAAGGTGGAGTTGGGTCCGGATGAAAAGGGCATGGTCAGCGTCACCAAGGGCATCAAGGTCAGCGACCGGGTGATCGTGCAGGGCCTGCAACGGGCCCGCCCCGGCGGCAAGGTGACGCCAGTGGAAAAGGGACAAGAGGCCCCGGCGGCACCGGCGGGCGAGAAAGCTCAGGCTGAGAAGGCCTCCAAAGACAAAGAGCCCGCTCCGAACAAGACAACTGAAGCTAAAGACAAGAAGTAGGTGAGCAGCCAACCCGGATATGTCACTAGGGTAGGGCGGCATTAGCTTGGCTAACCTGATTCGGAGTTGATATGAAAAAGACACCAAACTCACCAGGAAACAGCCCATGCATGGGCCCGGTACAGCCAGCCGCCGGCAAACAAGACGGCCCAAGGCTTGGGCTCCCAAGTGCTTCCAACGGGAGCGCCGTAGACCAACCGGGTGCGATGACTGCACGACCCGCTGTGCCACCGGCGGCACGCCGGTGGCAAGCGAGGGCCGCAGGCATAGCTAAAGCTACGTCGAGGCCCGAGCGCAGCCAGCAACACAGTGTGCCGGTGGCTGGTGAAGCCGGACGCCCTGCCTTAGTGAGATATACGGGTTAAATGCTCTCAAAATTCTTTATATACCGGCCCATCTTCGCCTCGGTGATCTCCATCGTCTTCGTGCTGGCCGGGTTGATCACCCTCATGGCCCTGCCCGTGGCCCAGTATCCCAACCTGGAGCCGCCCACGGTCACGGTGACCGCCACCTATCCCGGGGCCAGCGCCAAGGTGTTGGCCGACACCGTGGCCGCGCCCATCGAGCAGGAGGTCAACGGCGTGGAGGGCATGATTTACATGTCCTCCCAGAGCGCCGCCGACGGCACCTATACCCTGACCGTTACTTTCGCCACCGGCACCGATCTGGACATGGCCCAAGTGCTGGTGCAAAACCGGGTGTCCATTGCCCTGCCCAAGCTGCCCGAGGATGTGCGCCGCACCGGGGTGACCACCAAAAAGAAATCGCCCAACTTCGCCCTGCTGGTGGCCCTGCATTCGCCCGACGGCCGCTTTGACGACATCTTTTTGAGCAACTACGCCACCCTGAACATCCGCGACGAGTTGAGCCGCATCTACGGGGTGGGCGACGTGGTGGTGTTCGGGGCCGGCGATTACAGCATGCGCATCTGGCTGGACCCGGAAAAGCTCAAGGCCCGGGCCCTGACCACCCAGGACGTGGCCGACGCCATCCGTGAGCAGAACGTGCAGGTGGCTGCCGGCGTCATCGGCCAGCCGCCGGCGCCCAAGGACACCGCCTTCCAGCTCACGGTGAACGCCCTGGGCCGCCTGGAGGACGTGGCCCAGTTCGAGAACATCATCATCAAGACCGGGAGGCAGGGTCAGATAACCCGGCTCAAGGACGTGGCCCGGGTGCAGTTGGGCTCCAAGACCTACACCCAGGTCAGCCAGTTGAACCAGAAGCCCTCGGCTCTGATCATGGTCTACCAGTTGCCCGGGGCCAACCTGCTCAACATCTCCGACAAGTGCAAGCAGACCATCGCCAGGCTCAGCGAGCGTTTTCCCGAGGGCCTGGAATACGTGATCGGCTATGACGCCTCGGACGTGGTGCACGCCTCCATCAATGAGATCATAGAGACCCTTCTCATCGCGGCCATCCTGGTCATCCTCACCGTGTTTGTGTTTTTGCAGGACTTCCGGGCCACCTTGATCCCCACCGTGACCATACCGGTGTCCCTGATCGCCACCTTCGCGGTGATGGGCATCCTGGGCTTCTCCATAAACACGCTGACTCTTTTCGGATTGGTGTTAGCCATCGGCATTGTGGTGGACGATGCCATTGTGGTGGTGGAAAACGTCTCGCGAAACATAGACGAGACCGGTATGAGCGCCAAGGAGGCCTCGGTCAAGGCCATGGAGGAAATCACCGGCGCGGTGGTGGCCACCACCCTGGTGCTTTTGGCCGTGTTCATCCCCACCGCTTTCATGGGCGGCATCACCGGCATCATGTACCAGCAGTTCGCCCTGACCATCGCTGTGGCCACGGTGTTTTCCTCCATCAACGCCCTTACCATGAGCCCGGCCCTGTGCGGTATGGTGATGCGGCCCACCCCCCAGCGGCGCAACGCCTTCTTCCGGGGTTTCAACTGGTTTTTGGGCCATTCCACCAGCGCCTACACCAAGGTGGTCAAACTGGCCATCCGACGGCTGTTATTCGCGGTGGTGGCTTACGCTGGCATCTGCGTGGCCGCTTACTGGGGCATGAGCACTACACCCACCGGCTTTGTGCCCGTGGAGGACCAGGGTTACGCCTCTATCAACATCCAACTGCCCGACGGCGCCTCCCTGCAGCGCACCCGGGCGGTGCTGGACAAGGTCAATGCCATCGTGGCCGAGACCAAGGGCATCAAATACAACCTGGCCATGGGCGGCTACTCGCTTTTGGATGCCACCAACCAGAGCAACATGGCCGGCTGCGTAATCGTGTTCGAGCCCTGGGACGCGCGCACCGAGCCCGAGGTGAGCCAGGCGGCGATCATAGGCAACCTGCGCCGTCAGTTCGCCCAGATACAGGAAGCCATCGTGGTGGCCTTCATCCCGCCGGCTCTGCCCGGCCTGGGGCTGGCCGGCGGCTTTGAGATGCTGGTGCAGGACCGCGGCTCTCTGGGACTGGAAATGCTGCAAAACGTGGCCAGTGAACTGGTGGCCGACGGCAACACCCAGGACGGGCTGGTGGGGCTCTACAGCAGCTTCAGGGCCAACGTGCCCCAGTTGTTCGTGGATGTGGAC
>JANQFN010000335.1 GCA_028277825.1 Desulfarculaceae bacterium | reverse complement strand
CATGTCCGGCTCCAGATAGGCGTGATCCAGCAGCGGCACCTGGTAGGTGCGCTCCATGATCACGTCGGCCTGCTCGAAGCCTTGGTCCACGTCGCCCTTGACCAGGTAGTCCTCTGACAAAAGGTTGCCGCTCTCGTGCACCTGGGGCGCGTCGGCGGCCATGCCCGCCTTGGGATCCAGGACCGGCTCCAGCAACTCGTATTCCACCTCGATCAGGGCCAGGGCCTGGTTGGCGATTTTCTCGGTTTCGGCCGCCACCAGGGCCACGCCGTCACCCACAAAGCGCACCTTGTCCCCGCAGATCACCGGCTGGTCGGGGATGATGGCCCCAAAGCCGTTGCGGCCGGGCACGTCTTCGGCGGTGAGTACCGCCACCACGCCGTCGAGCTCCGAGGCCTTTTTGGTGTTGATGCCCTTGATCAGGGCGTGGGGGTGGGGGCTTCTGAGAATCTTGCCGTGCAAAAAGCCCTCGTCGGGGTAGTCGTGTCCGTACTTGAGCTTGCCGGTCACCTTGAGGGGGTCGTCGCGGCGGGTCACCGAGGTGCCGGCCACGGCCAGGCCCTCGGTCTTGACCTTGACCAGGCTGTCCAAGTCCACCTTGGGCTTGGTCAGCACCTGCATCTCTTTCTTTTCGTCGTGATGACTCATGAGGTCACCTCCCCCCCGTTGTGCTGGGCGACGGCCTGCACCGCTTGCACGATCTTGCGGTAGCCGGTGCAGCGGCACAACACGCCGGTCAGGGCCTGGCGTATCTCGGCCTCCTCCGGTGCGGGGTTTTTGTCCAACAGGGACTTGGCGGTCAGGATCATGCCCGGGGTGCAGAAGCCGCACTGGGCGGCGCCCATATCCATGAAGGCCTGCTGAATGCTCTCCACCGCGCCTTCGTCGTCGCCCAGCCCCTCGATGGTGGTCACCTGGCGGCCGTCCGCCTTCATGGCGGGCAACAGGCAGGAGTTGAAGGGTTCACCGTCGACCAGCACCGTGCAGGCCCCGCACTCGCCCTCGCGGCAGCCGGTCTTGGTGCCGGTCAGGCCCAGTTCCTCGCGCAAAAGGTCCACCAACAGGGTGTTGGCGGCGATCTCCACAGCCACATCTTCGCCGTTAAGCTTGAATGATATTTGCATCGTGCTCATGACTTACCCCTCAATCCAGCGTGCAACCGGCTTGGCGCAAGGCGCTGGCCAGTCCCCGTCTCACCAAGACCTTGACCATCTCCTGCCGATAGTCGCAGGAACCCCTGAGCAGGCTGTCGCGCGGGGTGCACTGGGCGGTGGCGGTCTCCGCCGCCTGGACCAGGATCTCGCGGCTTGCCTTGGCGCCGGCCAAAAAGGCCTCGGTCTGGCTTTCGCGGAAGGGCACCGGCGCCACCGGGCCCAGGGCCACCGCCGCGTTGTTGATCACGCCCTCCGCGGCGTCGGCGGATACCACCACCGCGCAGACCAGCATGGGCAGCGTCAGGGCCTTGCGCTTGCTCAGGCGCTGGTAGGAGCTGCCTTGCCCCTCGCCCAGGGCGGGGAACCTGATCTGGGTCAGGATCTCGCGGCCGGGGTCCAAGACGGTTTCGCCCACGCTCACGAAGAATTCGCGCAAAGGCACCTGGCGTTCACCCTCGCCGGAGGCGATAGTCACCTGAGCCTCCAGGGCCAGCAGGGGGACGCTGGCATCGGCCGCCGGCTGCCCGCTTACCAGGTTGCCGCCCAGGGTGGCCACGTTGCGGATCTGGGGCGAGCCCACCGCCAGACAACCCGCGGCCAGGGCCCCGGCCTTCTTTTGGATCAGGTCCGAGTCCGCCGCCTGGGCATGGGTCACCAGGGGCCCCATTACGATGTCGCCGCCCTCTTGGGCGATGCCGTCCATATCCGGCAAACGCGAAATATCCACCAGGGTCTCGGCCTGGTAGTCCCGCCGTCTCAGCTCGGGCACCACGTCGGTGCCGCCGGCGATCACCCGCGCCTTGCCCTGCCGCTGGGCCAGCATGGCCAGGGCTTCCTCCAGGCTGGAGGGCATCAGGTACTCGCTTACTTCGATGTCCCGCGCCCAGTGTAATTCATGAAAAGCCGGTGACATGTCTTTTCCCTTCCGCTTGTCCTTTTGCCAATCCCGGCGGCTGGCCCCGTGGCCTAAGACCGCCCTTTATTTTTTTGCAATGCATGCCGCATCAAGCGCGGCAAACGGTTGTTGTGTTTGCGCATGGCCTGAGCCGCCGCCTTGGCATCGCCTTTTTTCAGGGCTTGGACCAGTTTCTCGTGGTCCTCGTAAAGGTCGGCTAAAACCGGAGTGATGTCCCGGCCAAAGGGCTGCGCCTTGCTTTTGATGTTATCCAACAGCTCTCTGAGCAGCCAGTTGCCGCAGGAGCCGTAGAGCAGGGCGTGGAACTCGAAGTCTGACTTGGAGTAGCCCAACTGATCGTCGGCGGCCACCAGCTTTTTCTGTTTGGCCAGGACGGTCTCCATGCGCTTGAGGGTTTGGGCCGAGATGCGCCCGGCGGCCAGCCGCGCGGCCATGGCCTCCAGCACGCCGCGCACCTCGTAGAGGTCCAGGGCCATCTCCGGGGTCATCTCCACCATGCGGATGCCCCGGTTGGGCTCGTGGCGCACCAAGCCCTCTTTTTCCAGCTCCTTGAGGGCCTGCCACACCGGGGTGCGGCTCACGCCCAACTCATCGGCCAGGCGTTCGGTGTTGATCCAAGTGCCCGAGGAAAAGCGGTGGGAGGCGATCATTTCCCTGAGGGCCTGATAGGCCTGTTCCTTGAGTGTTACCTTCTGCAACTTGTTGGCCAAAAGCGAAAACTCCCCTGGTGAAAATTCACATCGTGAACCTGGGGCAGGCCCTGTAAAGGCATTGATCTTATTAAAGAAACTTTGACCCCAAATGTCAATGCTAATTTAACAAAAAGTTAAATTTTAGATAAATTTAAGCAGTGTATTTGGGGCTTTCAAAAAGCGCCCGAATCACGGCTGATCAGCCAAATCCTCTATTTCTTCTCCTTGGGGATGCGCAGCACCGCGCCCCGCTCCACCGGCCCCACCAGATAGGGATATAGCTCCGTTAAAAAGCCTCCCGGCAGGGGTGGGCGCTCCGGCGGCGGCGCGGGTTCACGGGCCTTGAGTTCGTCGCTGTGCACTTCCAAGGTGAGGCGGCGACCGGGGATGTCATAGGAGATCAGGTCCCCTTCCTTGACCAGGGCGATGGGTCCTCCGGCGGCGGCCTCGGGCGATACATGGCCGATGGCCGGCCCCCGGTTCCAGCCCGAGAAGCGGCCGTCGGTGACCAGGGCCACGGAATCATCCAGCCCCAGCCCGCAGAGCATGGTCTGGAAGGTGTACATCTCGCGCATACCCGGCCCGCCCTTGGGGCCCTCGAAGCGGATCAGCACCACGTCGCCGGGCACGATGCCGCCGGCCAACAGGGCCTCTCTGGCAGCGTCCTCGCCCTCGAACACCTTGGCCGGACCCCGGTGGCTGAGCATGGTATCGGCTACCGCGGTCTGTTTGACCACCGCCCCGGCCGGAGCCAGGTTGCCCTGCAGCACCGCGATGGAGCCCTGCGCGTACACCGGAGCCTGCAGGGTGCGGATCACTTGGGGATTCAGGTTCCGGGCCCCCGCCAGGTTGTTTGCCAGGCTCTGTCCGCTCACTGTGAGGACTTCGCCGTTGAGCTTGTCGCCCAGCTCGGCCATCACCGCCGGTATGCCGCCAGCCAGCTCCAGGTCCAGCATGGTGAAGCCCGAGCCGGTGGTGAGGTTGGCCAGGTGGGGCACCTTGGTGGACACTTGGTTCCAGCGCTCCAAGGGCAGCTCCAGGCCCAGTTCATGGGCCAGGGCGGGCAGGTGGATCACCGCGTTGGTGGAGCCTCCGATGGCGGCGTGCACCGCCATGGCGTTGGCCAGGGCCTGGTCGCTCAGGATTTTGCTGGGCCTCAAGTCCTCGGCCACCAGGTCCACGATGCGCCTGCCGGCGGCCCGGGCCAGGCGCAGGAGCTTGCTGCCCACCGCGGCCACCGCCCCGTTGCCGGGAAGCGACATGCCCAGGGCCTCGGTCAGGCAGCACATGGTGTTGGCCGTACCCATGGAACAGCAGGCCCCGCAGGTGGGGCAGACCTCATCCTCTATGGCCTTGAACTCCGCGTCGCTTAAACGGCCCTGTTTCCAGTCCGGGTAGCGCTCATTGATGTAGGAGGCCTCCACGGTCTGGCCCTGAAAGTTTCCCGGCAGCATGTAGCCGCCGGTAACCATGATGGCGGGCAGGTCGATGCGGGCCAGGGCCATGAGCTGGGCGGGCACGATCTTGTCGCAGGTGGAGATGGCCACCACCCCGTCCACCCGCTGGGACTGCACCATCATCTCGATGGCCGCGGCCATGATGTCGCGGCTGGGCAGGATCCAGTGCATGCCCAGGTTGCCGTCGGCCAGGCCGTCGCAGGCGCCGATGTGATTGAACTCCACCGGCATGCCCCCGGCCTGCCAGATGCCGGTCTTCACCGCCTGGGCCACCTTGCGCAAATGATAGTGGCCGGGGATGAACTCGTTCCAGGAGTTGGCCACGGCGATGAAGGGCCGGTCCAGATCGGCGTCGTCGAAGTGCATGGACTTAAACAACGCGCGGCGCTCGTAATAGGAGTCCTCGGGCACCTGCCGGCTGTTGAGCCGGCTGAGGTCGATCTTCTTGCTCATGGCCCCTCTCCCGCGCGGAAGGCTAAAGGCCCAAGATGCGGGCCGCGTTGGTCTCCATGATCTTGGTCCGCTGCTCCTCGGTGATGTCGGCGTCTTTTACCTTGGATATCTCCGGCCCCGGGTTGTAGGCCGGGAAATCCATGCCAAACACCACCCGGTCCTCGCCCACCATGTCGATGGCGTAATTGAGCACCCGGTACCAGTTCATGGAGCCGGTGGAGTCCAGGATGATGTTCTCGGTGTCCCCGGCCAGGGCGATGGCCTCGAACCAGGCCTCCTCGCCGAAGTGGGCCATGATGATGGTGGCCTCGGGAAAGCGCTTGGCCAGCGAATGCAGGTTGTGCGGGTTGGAATACTCGTCCGCCCCGCAGTGGAACAGACAGGGCAGGTCCAGCTCGATGGCCTTTTCCATCACCGGGTTGATCAGGGGGATGTTGGAGTGGTAGTGGCAGGCCGCGGGGTGGAACTTGAGCCCGTAACTGCCGTATTCTTCTTTGGCCCGCACCACCTCGTCCACCGCGTCTTTGTACCAGCGGGGGTTGATCACCGTGAAGCTCATGAGCTTGTCGGGGTGCTGCTTGCAGATGGCGGCGATCTCCTTGTTGCCCTTGTCCGGGGCGTTGTGGGGCTGCCACCAGGAGACGCAGCGCTTGTCGATGCCCCATTTTTCCATGGAGGCCAGATGGTCCTCCACGTCCACGTTCTGGGGCCAGTAGGCGTACCAGGGGTCGCCGATGTGGCTGTGTATGTCTATGATCATCTCTCTCCTCCTATCAGGCCGCGGGCAGCACCAGGTCGCCGGCGCCGGCCGGCGAGGTCTTGAGTTCCGGGGCGTGGCGGGCCATCATCTCGGCGATGATGCCCGCGATCTTCACCTTTTGCCGGGCGAACTCGGCATGCCAGTCTTCGGTGACCCAGGGCTTGTAGATGTCGGACTCTGAGGTGCCGGGCTCGATCTTGAAGTAGCAGGGCGCAGCCACCCGGGCGATCTCCGGGGCCTCATAGGCCCGGAACATGCCTCCGAAGGAATCCACCACGCTGACGTACACGTCCAGGGGGAACTCCACCGCTCGGCGGATGCCGGCCAGGATGGGCAGGGACACGTCCGAGGCTGGGTTCATGGTGTCAGCCCCCAGGGCCTTGATCACCTTGGCCCCGGCCGCCGAGCAGTAGCCGCCGAACACCGAGAACTTGAAGATGGTCTCCGGCGGCAAAAAGCCCTCCTGGCGCATCTTGTTGACGATCAGCAAAACGCCCTCGTCGTAGACCAAAAATCCCCGGAAGCCGGCCTCGAGGCAGCGCATCATGTCGGCCAGCCAGTAGGAGACGTTGTCCGAGCCGCGCAGGCGGAAGCCCTGCATGGCGCCCTCGCTGGTGGCGCTCTCCTTGGCGCCGGGGTCCCAGCCCTTGCGGTGGCCCACGGTCATGATCACCTCGGCCCCGGCCTCCCGGGCCAGGGCGGCCATCTGCTTGAGTTCGTCCAGGTCGCAGTAGGTGGAGCCGCCCACCGCGGCGATGATGCGGTGCACCACCACCCCTCTCCTTTCAGCCTCCTCCAGCAGGGCCTCCATGGTGGAGGCCCGCTCCACCCCGGCGATCTCGATGCGCCAGTGGGCTCCGTCGGGGAAGGCCAGGGGCGAGGAGGCCAGCTCCCAGCCGTCGCGGCCGGGGATGCCCATGCCCTCCATGAAGCCGCGTATTTCATCCAGTGATTTTGCCTTGAACATGGTTCACTTTCCTAGCAAGCGGTGAAGCCTCCGTCGCACATGATCACGGTGCCGTTGGTGAAGCTGGCCGAGTCCGAAGCCAGGTAGATGGCCGCGCCCGCCATCTCATCGGACCGGCCCATGCGGTGCAGGGGGATGCGGTTGGTGGACCACTGCACGAACTCGTCGTCGATCACATCGGGGTTGTTCATGGGGGTGCGCACGAAGGCCGGGCCCAGGCCGTTGACCTGGATGCCGTGAGGGCCCCACTCGGTGGCCATGCAGCGGGTGGCCATCAAGAGGCCGCCCTTGGCCACGCAATAGGTGCCGATGGTGTGCTCGGCCACGAACGAGCAGTTGGACAGCAGGTTGATCACCTTGCCACGGCCCGCCTTGATCATCTCCTTGCCCACCGCCGTGGCCAAAAAGAAGTTGCCCTTGAGGTTGATGTCCATGGTGGTGTCCCACATCTCCTCGGTGGTGTCCTCGATGGGCCCGGAGAACAACACTGCCGCGTTGTTGACCAGGATGTCTATCTTGCCGAAGGCCTCCATGGTCTTGGCCACCAGTTCGCCGTGGAAGCTCAGGTCGCTGATGTCGCCCTGCACCACCAGGCACTTGACCCCTTGGGCCTCGATCTCGGCGGCGACCTCCTCCAGCGGTTCCAGGCGGCGCCCGTTGATGATCATGTCCGCTCCGGCCTGGGCCATGCCGATGGCGATGGCCTTGCCGATGCCGGTGCCGGCGCCGGTGACGATGGCCGATTTACCGCTCAAATCAAATCCCTGATACTTCATGATTCACTTTTCTCCCTGGCCCCGGAAAATATCCATTTAAATGGGTGACGCGGTGGGGGCCGGTTGCCGCTGGCCCAGATAATGCGAATCAAATCTCTGATGACATTAACTCCAGGAACTTTTCCTCCTCTCCCTGGATCATGTGATAGCAATGCCGGTCCTGGGGGAACTCCCCGGCGCGCACCTCATCACAGTAGTCACTCATGGCCTTGGTGATCATTTCGGCCACGTTGCAGTATTGCTTGACGAACTTGGGGGTGAAGGCTTGGAACTGCCCGATCAGGTCGCTAACGATCAGAAGCTGCCCGTCACAATAGAGACCGGCGCCGATGGAGTAGACCGGGATGGTCAATTTTTCGGCGATGTACTTGGTCACCTCCGGCGGCACCGCCTCCACCAAAAGCATCACGGCCCCGGCCTCCTCGACGGCCAGCGCGTCGGCCACCACCAGTCTGGCGGTCTCGGCGGTGCGGCCTTGGGCTTTGTGCCCGCCAAGCTGTCCGGATGATTGGGGAGTAAGACCGATATGCCCGATGACATTGATGCCGGTGTCGGTGATGGCCCTGATGCGGCTGACCACGCGCACGCCTCCCTCCAGCTTCACGGCGTCCATGTCGGCTTCCTTCAGGAAGCGGCCGGCGCTCAGCACCGCCTGCTCGTCGCTGGCCTGATAGCTCATGAAAGGCATGTCTCCCACCACGAAAGTTTCCGGCGCCCCCCGCCGCACGGCCTGGCAATGGAGCAGGCACTGTTCCATGGTCACCGGCACGGTGCTGTGGTAGCCATACACGCACATGCCCAGGCTGTCCCCCACCAGAAGCATGTCCAGACCGGCCGCCTGGGCGAATTGGGCGGTGGGAAAATCATAGGCGGTGAGCCAGGTGACCTTGCGTCCCTGGTCTTTCATCTCAAAAAAATCGATCACGCTCAGCTTATGGTGGGCCATGGCTATTTTCTCCTCCTGTGCTCAGGTCGTGTCTCTCCCCAGCGCCCGGGAGAGTCCATCCGCCTCTCTGCGAACCACCCCCTGGATTCGTTTAATCGCTTCACGGGTAACCCGGCTGGTGGGGCCGGAGACACTCAAGGCATGGGAGGGAAAGCCCATGTGGTCAAACACCGGGGCGGCCACGCAGCGCAAACCGCGGGAGGTCTCCTCGTCATCGAGGGCAAAGCCCCTTTGCCGGGTTGCCGCCAACTCCTCCCGCAGGGCCTCTTTGCTGGAGATGGTCTTGTCGGTGATTTTGCCGAGCTGGGCGGTCTGCAGATATCGCTCCAGCGGTTCCGGGGGGAGCATGGCCAGGATGGCCTTGCCCATGGCGGTGCAATGGGCCGGTTCCCGGCCGCCGATGGGCTGGCCCATGAGCAGCACCTCGGTGCTGCGCACCTGGTCGATGAGCAGGATATCGCCGGATTCCCACTGGCCCAGATTCACGGTTTCGTTGAAAGCATCAGCCAGCCTTTTGAGGGCGGAGTGGGCCAACTCCACGATCTCCAGGCCGCTGATTACCTTTTGGCCCAATTCGAAGACTTTGAAGGACAGGCGATAACCGCCGGAATCGGCTTGGAGCACATACCCTCCGTCGCGCAGGGTGTTCAAAAAGCGGTGAGCGCTGGCCCGGTTGAGGCCCAGCCTC
>JANQFN010000138.1 GCA_028277825.1 Desulfarculaceae bacterium | reverse complement strand
TCGTGGGGCATCACCGCGTGGCTGGCGTCCAGGCTCTTGGACACCGGGATGGTCCTGAGCTGGGGTGAGGCCTTCCAGGACTCCATGTCGAACAGGTGCTCGTGGTACTGGGACATCAGGTCCACCAGCTCCTGGTCCAGCTCGTTTACGTTGTACTCCCAGATGCCGATGACGTACTGGGCGGACATGTAGGTGGGCTCCTTGCCCGGGGGGTAGAGGCCCAGGATCAGGCCCTCCTGCACCATCTGGTCCAGCTTTTCAACGGCCTCTTCATCGGAAATGCCGGCCCGGTAGGCGATGACGTTGGCCCGCTCGGGGATCAGGGAGGTGCACAAGGTCAGCTCGGCCTGCTCGGGAGTGAAGAGCTTCTTGAGGATCTGGATCTCAACCCCGCTCTCGGTGGCGGGATAGCCGCCGGGCAGCTCGTCCAGGTGCTCCTGCAACATACGGTACACATCAGGGGCCATGTCTTTACCTCCAGGTTGTTCGTGCGGTGGCCAAGTGTAGCACGGTTTTGGTGCATTCCAAAGGACTGATCAAAGATGTCCACTGGTAGTTTTTGGCGGCTAAAGAAAGAGGTTGTTAAGGAAAAATTAAGCTTTGCTTCAGCTGAGTTAGGGGATGGACTTCCAAGGTGGTTGCGGCCAGGATGATAAAGCAGCCCCCAATTGACTAACCGGCTTGGCCTATAGAACTGCCAACCGTGTTGTCGTTGCGAGGAGCGGCCTTGCCGCGACGAAGCAATCTCTGTTTGCAACGGGTGGTCAGGACCCGCGAAATGCTCGACCTGTGGCAGGGATTGCTTCGCTGCGCTCGCAACGACATCGGGAGCTCTTTGTGGCAACAAATCTCGTGGTCAACGACATTGAGAAGGGAGGCTCCCCAAATGACATTGGGCGTTTCCCTTTTTACAAACTCTTTCTTCCCGATTAAATCAAAACGGGCGGGAATAAACCCCGCCTCTACAAGGAAACGCAACACGCTCCGCACATTAGATCAGCGCTCCAGTTCGCTCCTGAGCGAGCGCGCCTGCAGCTTTTCATACAGCCCCGGCGCCAGCTTGTGCACCAGCCGGGTCAGTTTGCCCACCTTTGAGAGCACCAACAGTCGCTTGCCCTTAACCGCCGCGCCGTACACTGCATCGGCCACCTCTTCCGGCGTGGCCACCCGGCCCACGGTGGACTGCTTATGGCTGGTGACCTGCCCGTCGCCGTCCAGGGCATTAAAGGCGATGCCGGTGGCGGTGAAGCCGGGGCAAACCAGGGTAACGTCCACGCCGCTGTCCAGCAGCTCGCTCCTGAGCGAGTCGAACAGGCCGTGCAGGGCGTGCTTGGCCGCGGCGTAGCCGGTGCGGCCGTACAGGGGCGCGAAGCCGGCCACCGAGGAGATCACCAGGATCAGGCCCTTGCGCTGCAAAAGGCTGTCCAGCGCCGCCTGGGTCAGGTTGAGCGAACCGAAGTAATTCACCTCCATCACCTGGCGGTACACCGCGGGCTCGGTGTCTCTAAAGGCGCTCCTATGGGTGACCCCGGCGTTGTTGATCAACAGATCCACCCCGCCCCAGAGCGAGACAACCTCCTCTACCGCTGAGCGGCAGGCCTGGGGATCGGTCACGTCGCAGGCCAGGGCCAGGGCCTCGCCTCCGGCGGCCTCCAGTTCAGCGGCCAGGGCCTGGGTCTGGGTCAGGTCCAGGTCCAACAAGGCCAGGCGGGCCCCGGCAATGGCGAAGCGGCGGGCAAAGGCGCTGCCCAGGCCGCCGGCGGCGCCGGAGATCAGCACCACCTTGTCCCTGAAATCTCGCTTAACCGCCATGCTTACGGGCTCCCAGGAAGTATTGAAACACCTGGCGGGTGGTCTTTTTGGGTTCGTATTTGAGCTCGTGCTTCAGCGCCCGGTTGGAGAGCACCGGCCGGTAGCGCAGGAAGTTGACCTGCTCCGGTCCGTATTGGGTCAAATGCAGCTTTTTGAGCACCCACAGCGCCGCCTTGACCAACCAGGGCGGCAGGGACACATAGGGCTTTTTCAGGTTCTCGGCGATCTCCCGCAGGCTCATGATGCCGTCGCCGGCCAGGTTATAGATGCCCACCGGCCGCTCGAACACCCCCTTGAGCACCACCCCCACCACGTCCTGGTCCCAGATGAGGACAAAGTAGCTGTCCGAGCCGGTCAAGCCCATGACCACCGGCTTGTCGAACAGGGCGGTGATCTGGTTGTTGGCCTCCGCCCCCAGGATCACCCCGGGCCTGAGGATCAGCTGACCCAGCTCGGGGTGTTCATCCCGCCAGCGGGCCAGCATCTCCTCCACCAGGCGCTTGTGATCGCTGTAGGCGAACTCGGGGTTGCCGCGCAGCTGGTCGTCCTCGCTGAGCCAGTCCGGATTGTCAGGGTGGTAGCCATAGGCCGCACCGCTGCTGGAAACGATGATCCGCTCCGCGCCGCAGGCCAGGCAGGCGCCCAGCACGTTCTCGGTGCCCACCACATCCACTTGGTACTCCAGTTCGCGGTTGGACTTGCGCCCCGGAGTGACCATGGCCGCCAAATGCACCACCACCTGGGGCCTATGGCGCGTAAACACCTCGCCCATTTCCGGGGAGCGGATGTCCAGGGACTCGTATATT
>JANQFN010000278.1 GCA_028277825.1 Desulfarculaceae bacterium | reverse complement strand
TCGCTATGGCAGGCAGCACCTCGGCGGTGCCCGGCGTGTGATCCAGCACCCGGCCCCCGTGGTTGGAGACCACGATGCCCGCCACCCCGGCATCCACCGCGGCCAAGGCGTCTTGGGGCGTCATGATGCCCTTGAGCACGATTTTCAAATCAAAGGCGCTGACGATCTCTTTTAGCTGAGCCACGGTCTTGGAAAAGAACATGGTGTCAAACTGAGGCGGGTTGAGGCCGATGGCGTCCACGTCTATGCCTACGATGCTGGCGCCGGTTTCCTGGGCCGCCTCCAGGCGCTTAAACAGTTTGTCCTTGCGCCAGGGTTTGACCACCGGTATGCCCTGGCCGCCCAGTTCCTTGATGGCCGCAGCACCCGCGTTGAAAATCTCGCTCTTGGGCCCCTCGCCGCAGCAGCCAATCACCCCGGCCTCCATGCAGCCGGCCAGCACGTTGGTTATGTATTCTTTCTCCGGCACCTGGGTGCCCATGTTAAAGCCAGTCCCGGCCACCGGTGCGGCCAACACCGGCAGGGGCAGGTCCAGGCCCAACAGGTTGATGCTGGCATCCGGCTCATTCACCCCGTGAATAACCCGCATGTTCAGACGCACCCGGGACAAAGCCTCGCTGTTGGCCCGGAAACCGGCGCTGGTGCCCCGGCCGCCCATGCCCGGCACCCCGCTTACGCAACGGCTGCCGTCACATACCTTGCACACCCGGCAATAGCCCTGCATCATCTCCCGGGCCCGCTGGCGAATTTCCTTCATTGCTGGCTCCCCAAAAAGCTAATGCCCCGGCGGGGCATATATAGGGCTTGTGGTTTTCCGCTGTTCCGCAGATGCAGGCTGCCGGGTCTGCCGTCACTGCTGACCGAAACGTTCGCCCAGGTATTCATCCACCAAAAGCTTCAAATCCCGCGAGTTCAGATCCACCACCCGCCAGGGGCCGTCGTTTTTGCGCTGCATGCCCAGGCGCAAACGGCGCCCGCTCTCCGGGTCCTTGAGCACCACCAGGGCATAGTCCCGGTTCACCACCACCTGGGCGCCCACGGCCAGAGTCCAGGAGGTGGGCAAATCGTTGCGCTCCTGGTCCTCGATGGCGCGGATGATCTTGATCTTGACCTGATCGGTCAAGGGATTCATGAAGGCGCCCACCAGGCCCTTGACCATGTTGCGCGTCTTTTCGTCGTTTCGGTCCCGAGGCACCACCATCTCCACGATGGTGTCCTTCTGGCCGCGCACAATGCTGTCCACGTCCACATAGGCCAGAAACAGGCGCGGGTTATGGTCGTTGATGGCCTTGCCTATCTGGTACAGGGACCAGCGGGGGCTTTCCAGCAAGTGATGGGTGCCCCAAAAAGCACCCCCGGCCAGGCAGATCAAGAGTATCCAGAGCCAGGCGCGGCGCACGGTCATTCCCCTTTCAGGCTGGTGGCAGCCTCGGGCGTTGCGGCGGCCATGCCGTCCTTGGAAAATAGGACCTCGCCCACCACCTTGTCCGCAGCGTCGGCCGCCTCCAGGAGCAATTCCACCTTTTCGATCATCTCCAGGCGCAGTTCCTCGCCGGCGTTTTGAAAGGCATCGGCCCAGCCGCCGTCTTCCAGGAACTGCTTGAATTGCTCCAAATCGCGGGTCTTCAACATGACGCGAGTATAGGCCGGAGGGCTTGGGGTGTCAATGATATGGGACGTGACGCATTCTAAAGAATTAAGAGGTTGGTAGGGGAAAAACCTTGAGCCCTCGCCCTACTCTTCCTCACCCCAAAAAACCAGGGACTCTTCGTCAACTCCACCGGTATCAAGATTTGGTTCTCCCATATCATCAAAATACGAAATGGGTTTGCCCATCAGAGCAACATCAATGGAACGCCAGGTTGCCTCCACTACCGTGGATGCATATTTAAAGACATCCACATAATCCATCGGTTGGTTGGGTGTGGGGACTCTTTCAATATATTTTGGATTCAAATCCGACAAGTCTGGATAGCTTGTCGAGGCCAGCAAGTTCACATGCCGGGAGATCGGCAAGAATCCAACCAACTCAGGAATCGTATCCAGGATGCTGACGAAATTAAGATGCCATAAGTCAAAATCTGGCGCAGCCGTCTCGTAAAACCCGGCGTGAGATTTCTGTAATGTGGCCCCCCAAGTTTGGCTTATCGCTGGATCAAGGGTTTTCAAATCCTGATCATGGGTACATGAATTGATTCCTAGGTCTAAATGCTCTGCAGCCTGTACAGTTTCACCCATCACCTCTTGAAATATATAGGCATCCTGATGCATCTCCACAATGCGGTGTTCTTTCTCGTGTCCGGCATATTCCCTCGCCTTGATTATCAGATTAACCACTGGATGAATGATGCAATCCGCAATCACATGTGATGCATATCCCATCAGCCAGGAGATGGATTTTGTTTTATCATCTCCTGGCCCCATCTTTTTTACCTGCTCTATGCCTTCGCGAATCACCGTAACGGTGTTGTGATAATGCATGCCATCAGCCCAGAGTTTGCTGTAGCTATTGGCAAAGGTGAGATAGGGGTAATCCGGGCTGACCGCGCCCAATTCGCAATATGCCCTGTAGGTGTTTAGGGCACCGACACTTTCTTGAGAAAAGTCCTGCAGACCAGAATCAATTACCTGGTTGACCAATGCCAGGTGTGCATATGTTCCCGCCATTTTATCCTCCCCACTATTATTGCCTTTCTGGGATACCTAAATGCCTTTTCCTTACCTTCCCCGTCTCTTCTATTCCCGCCTTACCCCCGTTCCACCCGCACCTCCAGGCCGGCGGCCTCGCGGCGGTTCAGGCCCAACTTTTCGCACAGGTCCCCCCGGTTCAGTGCCAACTCCAAACGATCCAAGCTATTGTACACCGCCACCACCTGCCCCGGCGGCGCCTGGCCGTAGGAGGCGCTGATTCCCTCCACCTCCAGGCCGCGCAGGCTGATCACCGCCCTAGTGCTGCCCAGGAAATCCTCCACCTGCGTCCGGCCCAGGTTGGTCATCAGGTTTCCGAAATGATCCGCAGCCAGGACCCGGCCCAGAAGGGCCTCGCCCTCTTCCTTTGGCTGGGGCCAGTCCAGGATGATGGGGTCGCTCACCTCGGGCCCCAGGCTGGTGATATCGTGGCCGCAGGTCAGGCGGGCGGCCACCGGCGCGAACACGTCGCGGCCGTGAAAGGTGTTGGACATTGGCTGACGGAACAGGCTCTGGTCGGTGATTTCATACACTCGGGCCCGGTCGTCTGTGTTCAGCGCCGGGGTGAACAAGCCGTTGTCCGGTCCCACCCAGAGGGCGCCCGCTGCCTTGAGGGCCACGGCCCGGCGCTCACCGCCCACACCAGGGTCCACCACAGCCAAATGCACCGTGCCCGCGGGAAACACGCCCAGGGCCTGCTCCAGAATCAAGGCGCCGGCCATCACGTCCTGGGGTGGCACCCCGTGATCCAGGTCCACCAGCCGGGCCGAGGGGCAGATGCCCAGGATAATGCCCTTCATCAGGCCCACGAAGGGGCCCGGGCCGAAATCGCTGGTCAGGGTGATGATGGCCTGGCTCATAACAGCGCCATGATCTCCGGCAAAATCTCGCCGGCCTTGCCCATTAGCGATACATCCACTTCGGCGCTGTTGGGCGTGGGCTCCAAATTGACCTCGATGACAAAGGCCCCGGCCTGTTTAGCCACTGAGGCCAGGCCGGCCGCCGGCTGCACCACCGCGCTGGTGCCCGCCACCAGCATCACCTCGCATGTGGCTGCCGCCCGCCAGGCCTGGTCGAGCAATTCTGGGTCTAGGGACTCGCCAAACCAGACCACATGCGGCCTAAGCATGGCCCCGCACTCTTTACAGGGCGGCGGCGCAGGCAGGTCCGGGCCGCGTTCTTCATAAAGGGCTCCGCAGGAGGTGCAGCGCACCCACCAGAGGTTGCCATGTATCTCCAGGGGGTCGCTGCTCCCGGCCAAGCGGTGCAGGCCGTCCACGTTCTGGGTGATCAGGCTGAATTCTCCGACCCGCTTTTCTAGGTCCGCTAGGGCCAGATGGCCCGGATTGGGCTGGCACTGGGCGATCAGGCCTCGCCGCCACAAATACCAGCGCCAGACCAGGGCCGGGTCCTTTTGAAAGGCGCCGGGCGTGGCCAGTTCCTCGGGCCGGTGGTTTTCCCACAGCCCGCCGGGCCCGCGAAAGGTGGGCACCCCGGACTCGGCCGAGACGCCCGCGCCGGTGAGCACCGCAACGCGGTTGGCTGAAGCCAGGCGCTGAGCGGCCTGCTGCAGAGGGGTGGGGGACATGTAGGCTCCGCTTGACTTGGGAAAAACGCAACACTTAAATCACGATAGGCAGCACTCGGGAAGAGAGTCAAGGCGCGGCAAAACAAAAGGAGCGCCGGATTGGCGCTCCTCACAGGTTTGAAATTTGTTGGGGCTAGCCGTCGGCGCTCTTGGAGGCCTTTTTCTTTTTGTCAGC
>JANQFN010000133.1 GCA_028277825.1 Desulfarculaceae bacterium | reverse complement strand
TTGACCGAACCCACGGGCGAGCCCCAATCCATGGTCCTGGGGATGCCCACGCGTCTTTTGAATTACCTGCTCATCGCGGGCATGGTCTATTTGGGCATCTTTCCTCAGCAGGTGATGACCCTGACCGAAAACGCGGTGCGAAACCTTATCTGGTAGAGCGAGAGCCATGAGCGAAGCCGAAAAACCAGATAGCCCGGAAGCGGCCCCGACGGCAGTGGATAGCGGGACCGAGCCCCGCAAGCTGCCCGGCTTTTTAGAACGGCGCCGGCAGCGCGAAAAACGCCTGCCCCTGGCCGAGCCCGCCGGGCCCAACCTGGCGGTGGAGCGTCTGACTTTCTGCCATCATCCCCTGTGTGAACAGGGCGCGCCGGGCCTCAGGGCGGCGGTGAGCCAGGAAGCCGACCAGCGCGGCCTGGAACTGACCCTGGAGACCACCATCACCGTGTGCGGCGGTGTCTGCAGCAAGGGGCCCTGGCTGGGCATACCGGCCAAGGGCCTGTTCTGCGCGGGGCTCAGGGCCCAGCAGACGCCCCTGCTCTTCGAAGAGACCCTGCTGAACAACCGCATGATCTTCAAGCACCTCTACCTCAACCCCACCAAGGTCATTGACAGCCGGGTGGTTTGGGAGCCGGCCGACGGGTTGATCGTGGCCATGGAGCCTCAGATGTGCCTGGTGGACGTGGTGGCCTACCTCTTCTGGTTCAACGCGGCCCAGTCCTGCGGCAAATGCACTCCCTGCCGCCTGGGGGTGCCCCAGGTGGCTCGCCTCCTGAACAGTCTGCGCCTGGGCTCGGCCGGTGGCGGCGAAGTTGACTCGCTGGAGGAGATCGCGGCCCACATGGAGCATTCAGCCTTCTGCGAGTTCGCGGGCAAGGTGACCGAACCGCTACGGGTGGCCCTGGCCTCCCTGCGCTATGAATTCCAGAGGCATCTGGAAGAACCCTGTGGGCGCCACGTGCTCACCGGCGGGGAGGCCAAGCCGGACGACCCGCCGGCCCAGCGCGGCCAGTGGGCCAGCCGGCCCAACTTGAACCGCTCCTTCCACGCCGGGGTGCTCCGGGCCTATGATCCTGATGGTGAGGCGGGCGACTTCCTTGAGCCCGGTGAGGATCGGCGCTTCCTGCTCAGGCCCAAATGCCGGGGAGACAAACCATGAGCGACAGCAAACAATGGGCTCTGGATAAGATGGAAGAGGCCAACACCATCTTCGAGCCCAACCAGGTTTCCTGGCGCGGCCAGTTGCAGGACTTGATTATCTGGATCATTGAACTGGCCCTGATCGGCTACCTGGCCTTCAGCTTATACTCCTGAAAACAACTACCGATTGGCGGCCGCGCGGTCTACCAGTCGTGCATGTGATCAAAGCCGTCCAGGCGGGACAATTCTTCTTGCATGGCGTGGAAGCGCTTGCCGATCACCGCGGCCAGATTCTTCATGACCACGTAGCCGATGCGCGACTCCTGCTCAAATAGCTTCTTTAAATCCGAGGCGGCCAAGCGTAGGTAGACGCATTCCTCGGCATCGCAATAGGCCGAAAGGGTGTAGCGGTTGGGAGGCACCAGGGCCGACCAGCCCCAGACACCGCCGGGCTCGATCACCGACAGGGTGTGGTCCTTGGAACTCTCGCGGCCGGGCAGATCGTAGCGCAGGTCGATTTTCCCCCTTACCAGGAAAAAGAGATGGTCGGCGGCCTCTCCCTCGGCGGAGATGCGGCTGCCCTCCGCAGACCACTCGGTGTGGCAGCATTCCTGAATCTTGACCAGTTCGCCCACTTCCAGGCCCTGCAGAACTTCCACGGTCGCCAGAAATTCAATATTGCTCATGTGGCCCTCCTCGCCGCTGCCGTGCTCCGGCTGTCAGAGGCCATGCCCCATAAACCATGGCCAAAATATGTTTGCCCGAAAATCTTACACGCCGCGCCCCCCTCATGGGAAGGGGCCAGTTTGGCGGCACCGGTTGACGGCGGCGCACTCTTGCCTCACATTTAGTTTAACACGCCCTTAA